>JAEWYA010000241.1 GCA_023395775.1 Bacillota bacterium | reverse complement strand
GTACTGGAATACGGCGGACGGAAGCTCCGCTGCGTTCTGACGCCGGGGCACACGCCGGGGCACCTTTGCCTGTACGACGCGGAAAACCAAACACTCTTTTCCGGCGATCACGTCCTGTTCCATATCTCGCCGAACATCTGCCGGTGGGAGGGGGTCCCCGATGCGCTGGGGGACTATCTGGAGAGTCTGGACCGGGTGAAGGAACTGCCGGTAAAGCTCCTGCTGCCCGCCCACCGGGCGGAGACCGGAGATCTGCGGGCCCGGGCGGAGGAGCTGAAGGCCCACCATATCCGGCGGCTTGACGACGCATGGAAGATCGTGGCGGAGACGCCGGGGCTGACGGCCTATGAGATTACCGGACGGATGCAGTGGAGCATCCGCGCCCGGAACTGGGCCGAATTTCCGCTGACCCAGAAGTTTTTCGCGGTGGGAGAGGCTCTGGCTCATCTGGACTGGCTGGAGGCGCGGGGCGGTGTGACCCGCCGGCTTGAAAACGGGAAGGAACGGTATTTCCCAATCAATGAATATAAAGGAGTCAACTGAAATGGAACTGAAAGACATTTTATCCAGATGCGACCACACGCTGCTGGCCCAAACGGCTACCTGGGGCGAGATCAGGGCTCTTTGCGACGATGGGATGAAGTATGGCTGCGCCAGCGTGTGCATCCCGGCCAGCTACGTCGCCCAGGCGGCGGAGTACGTGGCGGGGAAGCTGACCATCTGCACCGTCATCGGTTTTCCCAACGGATATTCCACCACGAAGGCCAAGTGCTTCGAGGCGTCTGACGCCGTGGACAACGGGGCGGAGGAGATTGATATGGTCATCAACGTGGGCTGGGTGAAGGATGCGAAGTGGGATCAGGTCCTTGAGGAGATCAAGGCGGTGAAGGCTGCGTGTAAGGGAAGGCTCCTGAAGGTCATCATCGAGACCTGCTTCCTCACCGACGCGGAAAAGATCAGGCTGTGCGGGATCGTCACGGATTCCGGCGCGGACTTTATCAAGACCTCCACCGGCTTTGGCGGCGGCGGGGCCACCCGGGAGGATGTGGCGCTGTTTAAGGCCCATGTGGGTCCCGGCGTGAAGATCAAGGCCGCCGGCGGGATTGCCGACCTGAAGGACGCGGAGGATTTTATCAATCTGGGTGCGGACCGGCTGGGCACCTCCCGGGTGGTGAAGGCGGTTAAGGCGCTGGAAAAGTGAGCGCCGGACAAAAAACGAAGAAGACCTGCGGGACGGAGAGCCCCGCAGGAAAAATCACAAAAATTAAGGAGGAAATTTCTATGTCCACTCCCCATAACAGCGCAGAAAAAGGCGATTTTGCAAAAACGGTCCTGATGCCCGGTGATCCCCTGCGGGCGAAGTATATCGCGGAAAATTTTCTGAAGGACGCCAAGCTTGTGAACAATGTCCGGGGCGTTCAGGGCTACACCGGCCTTTACAAGGACACCCCGGTGTCCGTTATGGCCTCCGGTATGGGTATGCCCAGCATCGGCATCTACTCCCATGAGCTGTTCCACTTTTACGACGTGGATAACATCATCCGCGTGGGCAGCGCTGGGGCCGTCTCAAAGAAGCTGAAGCTGCGGGATGTGGTTCTGGGTCAGGCGGCCTGCACGGATTCCAATTTTGCCCACCAGTTTGGTCTGGGCGGCGTACTGGCCCCCGTCGCAAATTACGAGCTGTTGGAGACGGCGGTGAACGTGGCCCGTAAGTCCGGGGCCAACTGGGTCGTGGGAAGCTTTTTTTCCAGCGACATCTTCTATAACAAGGCTGAGAACACCATGAAATGGGCGGACTACGGCGTGGTGGCGGTGGAGATGGAGTCCGCGGCCCTTTATTGGAACGCGCTGGAGGCGGGCAAGCGGGCGCTGACCATCTGCACCGTGTCCGACAGCATCGTCACCGGCGAGGGCCTGCCCGCCGAAGCGCGGCAGACCAGCTTTACCGAGATGATGGAGATCGCTCTGGATACCGCTGTGGCAATGGCAGAAAAATGACCGGAAATTTCTCGAAAATGTGTCAAAAGAGAAAACTATTTTAAATTCAGTTGAAATTCCCGTAAAGAATTGATATAATTTTCCATGGCCCTGGGAAGGGCGACCTTTTGTTTTTCCTGAGCCAAAATTTTGAAAGAAGGTTTGATTCCAATGAAGAAGTTTCTTGCACTGGCGCTGGCATTGGTCATGACCGCGTCTCTGGCCGCCTGCGGCGGCAGCGGCAGCAGTTCCGCCGCCTCCGGCAGCGGCTCTGCGTCCGCTTCCGGAAGCGCTGCGGCAGCATCCGATTACCGCGTGGCAATGATCACCGATTACGGCGACATTACCGACCAGTCCTTTAACCAGACCACCTACGAAGCCTGCAAGCAGTTCTGCGAGGGCAACAGCGTCGAATTTACTTACTATAAGCCCGCCGGAGACTCCACCGCCGACCGCGTGGCCATGGTGGACAAGGCCGTGGCAGACGGCTACAACGTCATCGTGATGCCCGGCTATGCGTTTGCCGGCACCATTGTTGAGTCCGCCGCCACCTATCCCGACGTGAAGTTCGTCGCTCTGGACGTCGCCGACGGCGATATTCTGAGCGCCGCCCTGGGAGACAAGTACGATTATAACCCCGCCAACTGGAAGGTTGCCGACTACTATAATTCCGATAATGTCTACTGCGCGGTTTATCAGGAAGAGCTGTGCGGCTACATGGCCGGTTACGCTGCCGTGAAGCTGGGCTACACCCAGCTGGGCTTCCTGGGCGGCATGGCTGTGCCCGCCGTCATGCGTTACGGCTACGGCTTTGTTCAGGGCGCCGATGCCGCCGCCGCCGAGACCGGTGCGGATGTCACTCTGAACTACACCTACGCCAACCAGTTCAAGGGCGACGCCGACATCACCGCCGCCATGGATACCTGGTATTCCGCCGGCACCAAGTGCGTCTTTGCCTGCGGCGGCGGCGTGTATACCTCCGCGGCCGAGGCTGCCGCCAAGGTTGACGGCAAGGTCATCGGCGTGGACGTGGACCAGTCCGCAATCATCGACGGGCAGTACGGCGAAGGCATGACGGTTACTTCCGCCATGAAGGGCCTGGCTGCGACCGTCAACACCCTGCTCTCCGAAATCATCCTCAACAACAACTGGGATTCCTATAAGGGCCAGATCCAGACCCTGGGCCTGGTGTCCGGCGACGATCCTACCCAGAACTATGTCCAGATCCCCATGGACACCACGCAGTGGGGCGACGGCTTTACGCAGGACGACTATAAGGCTCTGGTGAGCAAGATGTTTGACGGTACCGTGAAGGTTTCCAACGACATCTCCGCTGCGCAGCCCTCCGCCACCAACATCACCGTTAATTTCCAGGGCAACATCAAATAATTTCAGCGTTTTCCCATCAAGGAGGACGGGCTTTTGCCCGTCCTCCTTTTTTAATCTGAGGGCCGTTCCTCCGGCCATGCCACGCAGCGGCAGAAAATTTAAAAAAATTGCACGTTTGCTTTGAAATACGGCGACAGCTATTGTATAATGTAATATCAGCCTATAGTTTTGCTTCTGCCCCGCGGAAACGCGGCGCGAAGCTGACGATTTGAGGGACAAAGGAGGTCGTGGAGCTTGGAGGAAACGTACGCAGTTGAAATGCTGAACATTACCAAGCGGTTTCCGGGCATTATTGCCAACGACAACATCACTCTGCAGTTAAAAAAGGGAGAGATCCACGCGCTGCTGGGGGAAAACGGCGCGGGAAAGTCCACGCTGATGAGCGTCCTGTTCGGCCTGTACCGGCCGGAGGAGGGAACCATCCGCATGAACGGGAAAGAGGTTTCCATCAAGAACCCCAACGACGCAAACGCCCTGGGCATCGGTATGGTCCACCAGCACTTTAAGCTGGTGGAGTGCTTCACCGTGCTGGACAACATTATCATGGGCGTGGAGCCTTGCAGGCACGGCTTCCTGCAAAAGGCAGAGGCCCGGAAAAAGGTGGTGGCCCTGTCTGAAAAATACGGATTGATGGTGGACCCGGACGCCTATGTGCGGGACATCACCGTGGGTATGCAGCAGCGCACCGAGATTCTGAAAATGCTCTACCGCGACAACGAGATCCTGATATTCGACGAACCTACCGCCGTTCTGACGCCGCAGGAGATCGACGAACTGATGGGGATTATGCGCAATCTGGCGGCGGAGGGGAAGTCCATTCTCTTCATCTCCCACAAGCTCAACGAGATTATGGCGGTGGCGGACTGCTGCTCCGTTCTGCGCAAGGGCAGGTACATCGGTACCGTCAGCATCGCCGAGACCTCCCGGGAGGAGCTGAGCCGCATGATGGTGGGCCGCGATGTGCAGTTCGAAGTCACCAAAAAGCCTGTGGAGCCGGGGAAGGTCATTCTTCAGGTGGAGAATATGACCGTAGCCTCCAAGCTCCACCAGAATAAGGCCGTGAAGAACGTCTCCTTTCAGGTCCGGGCGGGGGAGATCGTCTGTATCGCGGGCATCGACGGCAACGGCCAAACCGAGCTGATCTACGGCATCACAGGGTTGGAACCGTTGGAGTCGGGACGTATTTTGCTGGAGGAGCAGGACATCACCAAATCCAGCATTCGCAGACGCTCCGTCATGGGAATGAGCCACATTCCGGAGGACCGGCAGAAGCACGGTCTGGTGCTGGACTTCTCGCTGGAGGACAATCTGGTTTTGCAGCGTTACTTTGAACCGCAGTTCACCGGCAAGGGCGGCTTTCTCAAGCGCCGTAACATCCGGGAATATGCCGACCACCTGATTCAGCAGTACGATGTGCGCTCCGGTCAGGGACCCGTCACCGCCGCCCGGAGCATGTCCGGCGGCAACCAGCAAAAGGCCATTGTCGCCCGGGAGATCGACAAGAACCCGGAGCTGCTGGTGGCGGTGCAGCCCACCCGCGGATTGGATGTGGGCGCGATCGAGTATATCCACAGGCAAATCGTGGCCGAGCGGGAGGCCGGAAAAGCGGTGCTTCTGGTCTCGCTGGAGCTGGACGAGGTCATGAGCGTATCGGATCGCATTCTCGTTATGTACGAGGGTGAGATTGTGGGCGAGTTGGATCCGAAGAAGACCAATGTGCAGGAGCTGGGCCTTTATATGGCCGGCGCAAAGAGGGAGGCGGAGCAGGTATGAAAAGGGAAAAGACCAGCCTTCTGAAAAACGGCGCCGTGCAGTCCATACTGGCCTCTCTGCTGTGCATTCTGCTGGGCCTGCTGCTGGGCTACATTGTTCTGCTGTTTATCAACCCCACCGGTGCGTGGGACGCGATCTCCACGGTATTGAAGAACTTCTTTACATATCCCAGCCGCCCGGCCGCCATGAAATATTTCGGCAGCACTCTGGTGAAGACGGCGCCGCTGCTGATGTGCGCCCTGTCTATCCAGTTCGCCTATAAGGTGGGCCTGTTCAACATCGGCGCAGCGGGACAGTATGTGGCCGGGGCGGGCGCCTGCCTGTACGCGGCTCTGGCATGGGATATGCCGTGGTGGGTCTGCCTGATTTTGGCTGCTGCGGCCGGGGCCGCGCTGGGCGCTCTGTCCGGCCTGCTGAAATCCTACTGCAACGTCAACGAGGTCATCTCCGGCATTATGCTGAACTGGATTGCTCTGTACGCCGTCAACATGCTGCTGAACGGGGTGAAGGAACCCACCAGTCCCTACACCAACGTGGTGGCCAGCTTTAATTCCACCGCGCTGCTGCCCTCTCTTGGCATGGGAAAGCTGTTCACCAACAATCAATACGTGACCATCGCCATCCCGCTTTCGGTTCTGGTGGCCATCGCCGTGTGGATTGTGCTGGGCAAAACCAAATTCGGCTATGAGCTGCGGGCCACGGGCTGCAATAAGGACGCCGCCCGCTACTGCGGTATGAACGAGAAGCGCAACATCATCCTGACGCTGGTCATCGGCGGCGCGCTGGCCGGTATCGGCGCCGCGTTCCTGTACCTCAGCGGGTACGAGCAGTGGCAGTGTACCCAGTCCTCCGTTCCGGCTATGGGCTTCAACGGTATTGCCGCTACGTTCCTGGGTGGCCTGAACCCCATCGGTACGATTTTTGCCTCTTACTTTATCCAGCACATCACCAGCGGCGGCGCGTATGTGGATAAGACCATGTACTGTGCGCAGATTTCCGATCTGATCTCGTCGCTCATCATCTACCTATGCGGCTTTGTGCTGTTCTTCAAGTATTTCATGAACAGCCGCATCGCCCGGAGAGAGGAACGGGAGTCCTTGAAGGAGAAGGAAAAACTGGCCGCGGACAGCGCCGCGAAGACGGAAGAAGGGGGGCGGAAGTAATGCTGCTTCTGATTCAGTACACCCTGATCTTTGCTTCCGTTCTGATTTTAGTGGCTCTGGGTGGCTGCTTTTCCGAGCACTCCGGCGTCATCAATCTGGGGCTGGAGGGCATTATGGTCATGGGCTCCCTGGGCGGCGCGCTGGCCATGAAGTATCTGCCCGCCGGCGCCCCGGCGCTGGAGATGATTCTGGTGGTGGTGCTGTGCGCCATTGCGGTGGGGATGCTGTACTCTTTGCTGCTGGCGGTGGCCTGCATCAACTTTAAGGCCGACCAGACTCTGGTGGGCACCGCTATGAACCTACTGGGTACTGCGGCGGCCACTGTCATCGTCAAGGCCATCAACACCGCCGAAAGCCCCGATAACGTGTCCTCCACCATTCAGTACGTGGCCGCGAAAAAGGCCTTCATCGTCCGCATCGGCAGCTTTGAGTTCAACTGGTTCATGCTGATGGCGTTGATTATGCTGGTTTTGGCCTATGTGGTGCTGTATAAGACCCGCTTCGGTCTGCGGCTCATGGCCTGCGGCGAGCATCCGCAGGCAGCGGACAGCGTGGGCATCAACGTCTACAAAATGCGCTATGCGGGCGTATTGATTTCCGGCGTGCTGGGAGGCCTTGGCGGCATCGTTTACATTACCGCGGGTGTCAGCGAATGGAAATTTGAGACCGGCGCCGCCGGCTTCGGCTTTCTGGCTCTGGCCGTCATGATTTTCGGCCAGTGGAAGCCCACCCGAATTGCCCTTGCGGCGCTGCTGTTCGGACTGTTCCGGGCGCTGAGCAACGTCTATACCGGTTTTGACTTCCTGGTGGCGCTGAACCTTCCCAGCAGCGTGTACAATATGCTGCCTTACATCATTTCGCTGGTGGTGCTGGCGTTTACGTCCAGCAAGTCCCGCGCCCCCAAGGCGGAGGGCATCCCCTACGACAAGGGCCAGAGATAACCCGAAGCCATCCGCAAAAAGCAAAAAGCCCCCGACCG
>JAEWYA010000224.1 GCA_023395775.1 Bacillota bacterium | reverse complement strand
TCCCGGGACGGACGATGCTGTGCGGCAGCCGTGGCGGCCACCGCGCCGGTGTTTATGAGACGGGTGGGCTCATCGGGCTCCTCCGGGCGCAGATCCTTGGGGTCGATATCCAGGTCCACGCCTGGGTTTTTGCGGAATGCGTCCAGATCGGCGATCATGGCCTCAGCGGAGTCGTACCGCCGATCCCGATCCGGGGCCATAGCCTTCATGCAGATCAGCTCCAGCGGACCCGGGATATCGGGGTCGATCTCTCGGGGAGCCAGCGGAATGGAGCTGAGATGCTGGATCGCCACAGAGACGGCGGAGTCCCCCTCAAAAGGCAGGCGGTTTGTAAGCATCTCATAGAGCACCACGCCCGCGTAATAGATGTGGGAGCGGGCGTCGGTTCGGTCGCCGCGGGCCTGCTCAGGGGAGATATAGTGAACGGAACCAAGGGCCTCCTGTGTCAGCGTCTGAGCGGAGTTCTCAAGGCACGCGATGCCGAAATCGGCCACCTTCACACTGCCGTCCCGCAAAACCATGATATTCTGAGGCTTGATGTCCCGGTGGACGATGCCCCGGCTGTGGGCGTGGGAAAGGCCCCGCATGATCTGGGTGATGAAGTGCAAAGACTCCCGCCAGTCCAACTTTCCCCGTTTCTCCATGTATTGCTTCAGGGTGATGCCGTCGATGAGCTCCATGACGATATATTCCACGTCGTCGCTCTGGGACACATCGTACACAGAGACGATATTGGGGTGGGACAGCATGGCGACCGCCTTGGATTCCGCATGGAACCGGCGGCGGAATTCCTCGTTCTGCGCCAGATCGCTCTTCAGAATTTTGACCGCCACCAGCCGGTTGAGGCGATGACACTTGGATTTGTAGACGACGGCCATGCCGCCGGTACCGATCCGTTCCAGAATCTCATAGCGATTATCCAGCATTTTTCCGATATAGGGATCCACCATGTCACATCGCCTCCTTTTCGTCGTCCTTCCGCATCAGCACCGCAGTCACATTATCCTTGGCTCCCCGGCTCTTTGAAATTTCCAGCAGTCTTGCAAGACAGGCCTCCCCCGTCTCGCCGCGGTTTACTTCATTCAGCATCTCCTGATCCGTCACGGTGTCCACTAGCCCGTCGCTGCACAGCAGGAGAAATTCTCCCGGCTCCATCGGGCATATGTAGCCGTCGCACTCGATCTGCGCGTCCGGCCCCAGCGCCCGGGTAATGAGGTTGCGATTGGGGTGACGGCGGGCCTCCTCGGCGGTGATATCGCCCCGCTCCACCATGCTCTCCACCAGAGAATGATCCCGCGTCACGCGGACGATGGCCCCCCGTGTGATGTGATACGCCCGGCTGTCGCCCACGTTGCTGACCACAGCGCCGCCGCCATAGCTAACGGCGGCGACCAGCGTCGTTCCCATATTGCGGAATTCCTCGCTTTGCTGCGCCGCATCCCGGACCGCCCGGTTGGCAAGGGACACCGCAAAGGACGACGCCTCCCGCAGCTGCTGCGGCGTCATCTCCGGCGTCAGCACTCTTTCAAGTTCTCTTACATAAGTATCCACCGCAATATAACTTGCCTGCTTACCGCCGGCGGTACCGCCCATGCCGTCGCAGACGACGCAGACGGTATGTCCGCCGTCCATCTCCTTCACGGCATAAGCGTCCTGATTATCCTTGCGGACAAGGCCCACGTCCGTGATGCCCCAGACCTGCATGTCGATCACTCCCCTTTCTGTTCTTCCATGGCCTTCCGACGGAGCTGCCCGCAGGAAGCGTCGATATCCCCGCCCAGACTCCGCCGCACCGTGGCAGTGAGCCCATGGCCTTCCAGCCGTTTTTGAAACGCCGCAACCCGCTTTGACGGCTTGAACGGGCTTTCCACCACATCGTTCAGCGGGATCAGATTCACATGGCCCGGCATTCCCCGGACCTTCTCCGCGATGAGGTCGGCCTGCCAGTCGCGGTCGTTCACACCGTCGATCATGGCGTATTCAAAGGAGATGCGCCGCCCTGTCTTCTCAAAGTACCGATGACAGGCGGCGAACAAGTCATTCACGGGATACGCCCGGTTCACCGGCATGATTCTGGAACGCGTCTCATCGTCCGGCGCGTGAAGGGAAACCGACAACGTCAGCTGCAAGCCAAGGTCCGCCAGCCGCTGGATGCCGTGGATGACGCCGCAGGTAGACAGAGAGATATGCCGCATCCCGATGTTCAGACCGTCCGGGTGGTTCACCAGCTCCAGAAATCTCAGGACATTGTCCAGATTGTCCATAGGCTCTCCAATGCCCATCAGCACGATGTTGGAGATGGGCAGGCCGGAGTCCTTCTGCGTGAAGATCACCTGATCCAGAAGCTCGGCGGGCGTCAGGTCCCGAACCTTTCCGGCGATGGTGGACGCGCAGAACGCGCATCCCATCCGGCACCCCACCTGAGAGGAAATGCAAACGGTGTTCCCGTGGTGATACTGCATCAAAACAGATTCAATGCAGTTTCCGTCGTCCAGCTCCCAGAGGTATTTGATGGTGCCGTCCAGCTTGGAGACCTGTTTGCGGACGGTCTTTGGCGGTGTAAGTACGCAGGTCTCCTTGAGCTTTTCCCGGAGGGATTTCGGCAGATTCGACATCTCGTCAAAGGAGACGACGCCTCTGTGAAGCCAGGTGAACACCTGCTTTCCGCGAAACGCAGGCTCCCCCAAAGCCTTTAAGGTCTGGGTAAGCTCCTCCTGCGTCTGTGATTTCAAATCGGTCATAGAGAAAAATCCTTTTCGTTTCGCCGCAGACGGCAGATGTAAAATCCGTCGGTGCCGTGGCGGTGGGGCCAGAGGGTCAGCTCTCCCGGCTGCTCCCCCACCGGCGCGGGCAGTGTGAACGTTTCCCGGAAAAATTCCGAGTGTCCGGAGAGGAAATCGTCCACCACCTGACTGTTTTCCTCCGGCAGAATCGTGCAGGTGGAGTAGATCAGCGCGCCTCCGGGCTTCACGTACCGCGCGGCGTTTTCCAGAATGGCGGACTGCGCCACGGTAAGTGTAAACAGATCGTCCGGTGATTTATACCGGACATCCGGTTTTTTCCGAATGATACCAAGGCCGGAGCAGGGTGCGTCCACCAGCACCACGTCTGCGCTGGCCGCCCAGTCGGGACGGAAAACCGTCCCGTCGGCGGCGAAGGTCTGAATGGACCCGAGGCCCAGCCGCGCGGCCCCGGCCTCAATACGTCCCAGCTTTTTTTCGTGGAGATCGCAGGCGAAGATCTCGCCCTCGTCCCCCATGGCCACAGCCGCGCCGAAGGATTTGCCGCCGGGTGCGGCGCACACGTCGATAACCCGCTGCCCCTTTTGCGGCGCGGCAATGAGGCTCACCAGCTTAGCGGCGGGGTCCTGCACAAAAAACTCTCCGCTGCGAAATGCCTCCAGCGCCGTCAGGTCGCCGGACGCGGACAACTCCAGACAATCCGGCACCCACGGGTGTGCGGACGCGGTTACGCCCGCGGCGGTCAGTCGGGCGGTCAGGTCTGCCGCCGTGGTTTTCAGGGTGTTGACCTGCACCGTCAGCGGCGCGACGCCGTTGTCGGCGGCGAGAAACGCCTCGGCCTCCTCCCGGCCCAGTAGCGTCAAAAGCCGCTTTACCAGCCACTTGGGATGGCTGTACCGAACGGAGAGGAACTGCGCCTCATCCCCTGCCGGGATGGGCGGCAGCTGCGCCTTATTCAGGGAGACCTTCCGCAAGACGGCGTTCACCAGCCCGGAGGCCGCCCCCCTGCCGT
>JAEWYA010000174.1 GCA_023395775.1 Bacillota bacterium | reverse complement strand
GCGCCGCAAAGCGGCGCGCTCCTTCTCCTCTGCGGCTTTAAGCCCGCTCAAATACGATACTGCCTGCCGCCGCAGGCATGCGTTATAAAATATTGAAATTTTCTTAGACAGTACGGACACGATGTGGTACAATTGAAAAAGCGGCAAATCTGTTATTGCAGACGACTTTTGGAGGCGTATGCCATGAAAAAGATTATTCTGGCCCCTGATTCCTTCAAGGGCACCATGACCTCTGCGGAAGTCTGCGGCGAACTGGCGGCAGCAATTCACGGGGTATATCCGGAGGCGGAGGTCATTTCTCTGCCTGTGGCGGACGGAGGCGAGGGCAGCGTCGATGCGTTTCTTGCCGCCGTGGGCGGAGAGAAGGTGCTGGTGGACTGCACCGGGCCTAACGGCCAGCGAATCGCCGCGGGATACGGCCTCCTACCGGATGGGACGGCAGTGGTGGAGATGGCCGCAGCGGCGGGTTTTTCCCTGGCGAACCCGAAAAACCCGGAGGCAGCCACGACTTTCGGAGTGGGAGAGCTGCTGCGCCACGCGGCGGGCCGGGGCGCCAAAAGGATCGTCATGTGCCTGGGCGGCAGCGCCACCAACGACGGCGGCTGCGGAGCCGCCGCGGCCTGCGGCGTCCGGTTTTACGATGCGCGGGGAGAAGCTTTTATACCCGTCGGCGGGACGCTGAAGGACATTGCCCGCATGGACGCCTCCGAATTGGACCGGACCCTTGCCGCCCTTCCGATCATCACCATGTGCGACATTGACAATCCCCTTTGCGGCAAGGCCGGGGCAGCGGCGGTGTTCGGACCCCAAAAGGGAGCGGACGAAGCCATGGTCCTCCGGCTGGACGCGGGCCTCGCCCATTTGGCGGATGTGCTGGAGCGGGACTGCGGGGCGGCGGTACGGGACCTGGTCGGCGCGGGGGCAGCCGGCGGGATGGGCGCCGGTATGGCGGCATTTTTTAAAAGCCGTCTGCAAATGGGGATTGAAACCGTACTGGATACGGTCGGTTTTGAGGAAAAACTCTCGGGTGCGGATCTGGTCTTCACCGGCGAGGGCCGGCTGGACGGTCAGAGCCGACGGGGCAAGGTGGCGGCGGGCGTGGCCCCCCCGGCCGGGGCCAGGGGCGTGCCGGTGATCGCCATTGTCGGCGACATTGGCGAGGGCGCGGAGACGATCTATGAGCTGGGCGTCACAGCGGTGTTCTCCATCAATCGCGTGGCCATCCCCTATGAGCAGGCCAGGCTGCAGAGCAGGCGTGACCTGCGGGCCACGGCGGAGGACGTCCTGCGGCTGTGCCGCAGTCTTGAAATCCAAAGAAAGCTATGATAGAATCAATTCAATTGCAGCGGAAAGCTGCTTGTCAATAACCGACATAAACTCGGGAAGAAATCTGACATACGAAAAGGAGCAGACTCGCCCATGATCAAAATTACCACGGACAGTACCTGTGACCTGCCCGATGCGCTGCTACGGGAAAACGATATTACGGTGGTGCCGCTTGGCATTGTGAAAGGCGAAAAGCTCTATCGGGACGGCGTGGATATTCACCCCGCAGATATTGCCGCCCACGTGGATGCCGGCGGAGACATCACGACCACCAACGCGGTGAACGCGGCGGATTATTATGATCTGTTCAGCCGCCTTCTGAAAAAGTACGACGCGGTGATCCATATTAACCTGGGAGCAAAATTCTCCTGTTGTTATCAAAATGCCCAGATCGCGGCGGCGGAGCTGCCGGGGGTCTATGTGGTGGACTCCGCCAACCTGACGGTTGGAATCGGAGAGATGGCTCTGAGGGCGGCGCGCTCCGCCCGGGCGGGCAGATCCCCCGCGGAGATCGTGGCGGAGCTGGAGGATCTGCGGGCCAGAGCGGAGGTCAGCTTCGTGCTGGAGAGGCTGGATTATATGAAAAAAGGCGGGCGGTGCAGCGCCGTCACCGCCATCGGGGCAAATCTTTTGAAGCTCCGTCCCTGCGTGGAGGTCGTGGACGGGAAGATGTCCGTGACGAAGAAGTACCGAGGCTCTATGGAGCGGGTGGTGGCGGAGTTTCTCCATGACCGGCTGGATGGACGAACGGACATCGATACCGAGCGGGTCTGGCTGGTGGACAGCGCTTTTGGCCCAGAGCTGGCGGATGCGGCCAGAGAGGTTCTGCGGGAGGACGGGCGCTTTGGCAGGATTCTGGAGGGAAAGACGGGCTGCACCATTTTTTCCCACTGCGGCCCCAACACTCTGGGACTCGTTTTTTTCCGCAAGAGCTGAGCAGACCGAAAATAAACATTCCGGCGGGCCAATTGCCCGCCGGAAATGTTTTTAACGCTGAAAGTCTCATTCCATCACGCAGTCCTTGCCCGTCTGTTTCCCTTCGTAGAGCAGACGGTCGGCTTCCGACACCAGCTCCTGGGCGGATTGGCCGGTGATATGCTGTGTCAGGCCGAATGTCAGCGTTACCTTCCGGAAAAAGGGCGCTTTTGCCTCGGCGGTCAGCTTGTGCAGTTCGGCCTGTATGCGGATCAGAACGGCTTTGGCGGTGGCGATGGGCGTGTGTGGAAACAGAATCAGGATTTCCTCCCCGCCCCAGCGGCAGATGATGTCATTCTCCCGGGTACAGGCGCGGATGCAATTTGAAATGGTAGTCAGAACCAGGTCTCCGTAACCATGACCGAATTGATCGTTGAAGGATTTGAAATCATCAATATCCGCCATAGCGGCGCAGAAAACGGAACCGGTTTTATCCGCTTCCCGGCAGAGGGATTCCAACTGTTCATAAAGATCCCGCCGATTCTGCAAACCCGTCAGCGGGTCGTGGGAGGCAATATACGTCAGGTTGTGATTAGCGGCTTCCAACTCCCGGTTCCGCCGACGCAGTGCTTGACTGGCGAGGTGGACGGACATCAGCGTAACAAATATGCAGGTAAAAAGGTTCATAGTGAACAGAGCGAACAGGGAGGAACCTGTCGGCGCGGGGGAGCCGGCAATCTGCAGCGGAATCCCACCACTTACGCACAGCAGCGCGGCGACTCCTTCCAGATCCAGCAATTGTGCGGCGGCAACAGAACAGTGCTCCACCGCGTCGCCCAAATAGGAGCTGAGAGCCAGCAGGCATATCAGATATAGGAAAAACCCACTTTGCAGTCCGGCAACGGCGCTGGCGGACAGAGCAAAAAAAATGATCTCCACCTCGGCGCCCGTAACGGCCAGGTCGGGGCGCTTTTTTTCCAGGTGCAGCAGGAACAGATAGACCGCGCAGCTGATGCAATTCAGCCAGAACAGCGGCAAGGAGTTTAAAAGCAGACAGACCGGCAGCTGCAGCAAATGTATGCTGAGAGTCATCAACAGGAAGCACTTGGCGCTGTGCCGCAGGCAGACATCAATAAAACGTCGGAAATACGGCGTTTTGGCAGCCCGATCCATCTGCGGCCTCCTTCCTCTGACATTGAATGAATACCAAATAAAAAAAGTTTATATACTTCTACTTTACCATTAATATTATTGAAATTCAATGGAAAGTGGAGCTTTTTTGGAAAGAATTATTGACAAAAAAATACCGACCCCCCATCTGTCCCACGCAGATGGGGGGTCACTTCTGACTGGGGTTTTCCGCCATGTCTCTACCTCGTACTTTCGTAGAATCACGTTTGGAAGGCTGGGGAAATCTGAAAACTCAAAGATCCTTAGCGGGAAACCGAAAAAACTCTGCAGGATTACCGGGAAACCGGAGAAATGCTCGGAGACAGCCAATCCATAAAACATAGGGTACACGCAGATCACTTGCCTTGGACATCGCCAAAACCGAATCTCGTGATTCTCATTGGAATGAGCCATGTTTCGTCTTTGGACTCTGCCGGGGTTTCACTGGAGTTTACCGGGAATTCGCCAAGATTTTACGGAGTCGCTGAGAAAAGGTGCGCTGCCGGGAATCTGCTGGTCTCTTCCAAACGCGGCGGTGAGAAATGAGATTGGATTCCTCTGGAACTAGCCCATTGGACTCACTCCCTTCCGGTAATTATTAAATACCACATTACTGTGTAAAAGTCAAGAGATATTAGTTAAATTCTATATATACAAGCAATTCGCAATAAAAAAACTATGCAAAATGACGGCGTATATGCAACTTTGCGCAAAAGTGTGGTCTGCCGCTAGAACGCCAGCGTCTGGAGAAATGAAGCCGGAGACAGCGCGGGGTCCGTGCGAAACGCGGCCAGCAGTGCATCCAGATTTTCCTCGTCGTGTTCGATTTCCCGGCAATAGAGCCGCAGGGCCTCGTCAAGCGGCAGCAGACTTGCCGCCCGCTCCACGACCAGAACGCTGAACACGGCGAACTGCATCCGCCCCAGCAGATCGCCGTCGTTGATGGCTTTCAGCTCATAACGGAACAGAAAGTACGCGGCAATCCGCTCCAGCAGAGGGTGCGGAACCGTGCCGGGAATAGTTTCTGGTCCGCGGAGCAGCAGCGCCTGCCAGTCACTGCCCAGAATTTCAAGACCGGACAGGACCTCCCAGCCGTGAGGAAACAAGCCGTCCCCAGTGGGCTGGGCGGAGGCGGTTGGAGCTGACCACGCCCTGCACAGCCCTGGGAGCCGGTCTGCCGCATCCTCATCCAACAGGGTTTGGGCCGCGCCGGCAAGCGCCAGCAGCTCCGCAAATCGTAAATAGAGGTGATTGGAGCGGTCCTGCAAAATCTCCAGCGACTTTGCCCGAACGGCCAGCAGGGAAGGGAGCCAAGGGTCTGCCCGCTCTCCCTCTTCGTCCGTCCGGAACAGAGGGAATGTCAGCGGCGCGGAGGAGGCCAACAGCAGGCGGCAGGCTTCCGGGCAGGAGGCGCACAGGGAAGTCTCCCGCAGAGTCCCGTAGTCCTCGATAAACCGGGGATGGCTGCGGCAGACCTCGCTGGTATGTTCGGGTCCCAGTAAACGGTGAATCGCACACAGACCGTCCGTGTCCCAGAAAGGGCAGCGGAGCGTGTCCGTCAGAGCAAAAAAGTCCTCTCCGTCCTCCGATTGCAGCGCCGCCCGGAGACGATCCCCCAACTGGCCGGGCAGGGTGCGGTAGAAATCGGCGGTGGGAGCGTCGATCACCACCTCCCACCCTTTGCAGCAGGAGTGGGGACCCGCGCCCGCGACACAGTGAAATTGTCCGGAATAGTCCGGTGCGCGCAGCTCCATGACGCCGTCTCCTTTTTTAACGCTTCAGGCCATCCACGGCGCTCTTCAGCTGATTCATGGCCTGTTCCAGGACGGAGCGGGGGCAGGCGGCGTTCAGCCGCATGAAGCCGCTAAGGCTCCGGCCGAAGGAAACGCCGTCGTTCAGACCCAGCTTTGCCTTTTGGATCATGAAATCATGAAGCTCCTGATTACTCAGACCCAGCCCACGGCAGTCCAGCCAGACAAGATAGGTGGCGTCCGGAACATTGGGTTTGATTTGCGGAATGTTTGCGGCGCAGTAATCCCGGATATAATCAAAATTGGCGCTGAGATAGGGGAGAAGCTGATCCAGCCACTCGTCGCCGGAGGTAAACGCAGCCTCCATGGCCGTCAGGGAGAAGGCGTTGTTGCGGTGAATGTCCATGCGCTGCCAGAAGCGGTCGTAGACCTCCTTGCTATGCGCGTTGGGAAACACCGCGGCGCTGGCCTGCAGTCCGGCAAGGTTGAAGGTCTTCGTACCGGAGATGCAGGTGATGACATTATCCGCCACAGTGGCGGTGGGCGTATGTTTTTTTCCGTGGAAGATCAGGTCGGAGTGGATTTCGTCGGAAACCAGCACCACATGGTATTTCTCGCACAGCGCCGCCATCCTCCGCAGCTCCTCCGGCGTCCAGACGATACCCAGCGGGTTGTGGGGATTGCACAGCAGGAACAGGTCACACTGGCGGAGCTTTGCCTCAAAATCCGCCCAGTCTACGGTCCAAGCGCCGTCCTCCTCTACAAACGGGCTTTCCACCACCTTGCGGCCCCAGGCTTCGGTCATGTCATAAAACTCGGAGTACACCGGCGTCTGAATGAGGACGCTGCCGCCCTCCGGGGTAAACAGCCGCACGCAGGCGGAGATGGTCTGCACCACCCCCAGACTCCAGCTCATCAGGCTCTGGTCGATGTCCCAGCCGTTGCGCCGCTTCTGCCAGCCGCGAATGGCGGCAAAGTAGCTCTCCGGCCGGGAGGTATAGCCCCAGATGCCCTCCTCGGCGCGGGCTTTCAGCGCGTCAATAATGGGTTGGGCAGTCCGGAAGTCCATGTCCGCGATCCACAGGGGAATCACATCTTCCGTACCGAACTTCTTAAGCCGCTCGTCGTACTTGGCGGCGCGGTTGGCGGAACGATCAATGACCGCATCGAAATCGTATCTCATAATGTCCTCACTTTCTATGGCTGCTTATACATTATATAATAAAGTGTCACTCAGGCTAAACCCTTGCAATTCAGTATTTTACCACGCTTTTGGGTCAGGCGCAATCCCGCAAAACGCCAGGCTCCAAACGGCTGGGGAGAGGCAGGTAAATATGTGCCCTTTCTGACAATGAGCCGACAAAATCTCGCGTTTTTTGCTATTGACAAACATGAACGCGGCAGTTAAAATGACTTCATGCATTTTAGTTCAAACTTTTTGATTAAAAAATTTTAAGGAGATTTTAATAATGGATTTTGAGAAAGTACGCGACGTGATCGTGGAGACTCTGGCCTGCGAGGCTGATCAGGTGACCATGGAGGCCTCTTTGGCAGACGACCTGGGCGCCGATTCTCTGGCCTCCGTGGAGCTGGTCATGGCGCTGGAGGAGGCCACCGGCGTTGCCATCGACGACGCCGAACTGCCCAACCTGAAGACCGTGGGCGACATTGTGAAGTATCTGGAAGCCCATAAGGATTGATTCTTGCACAAATGCCTGAAAGGGAACCGTTGCGGTTCCCTTTTGCGCTCCATGTGAGTTTTTTTGAACCGCCCGACAAGGGCGTCAAAAGGCTTTCGGTGACCGCCGAAAAAGGAAGGAGAACCATGACCAATTCCGAGATTTTTGAATTACTGGACCGCTTTGAGCGCAGCAGCGTTTTGACCATGAAGGTGTGCATCGGCGGCGATATGCTGGAGCTCAGCCGCGCCGGGACCGCCGTTGCAGCCGCCCCAGCACCCACCGCTGTATCCGCTGCGGCCGCACCCTCCGTCGTTTCCGCGCCTGCCGCGGAGGAGGGTCTTGTGATCCGCGCCCCGCTGGTGGGGACGTTTTACGCTGCTGCCGTACCCGATCAGCCGCCGCTGGTAAAGGCCGGAGATCAGGTCCGCAAGGGTCAGACCGTGTGTCTGATCGAGGCCATGAAGATGATGAGCGAGGTCACGGCCCCCTGCAATTGCGTGATCGAGGAGGTACTGGCGAAAAACGGCGAGCTGCTGGCCTTTAACGCGCCCATCTTCCGCTATCGGGAGGCATAAGCATGTTCAAGCGCATTTTGATCGCCAACCGGGGCGAAATCGCGCTGCGGGTGCTGCGGGCCTGCCGGGAGATGGAGATTGAGACCGTGGCGGTGTATTCCACCGCCGATGCCGACGCGCTCTATGTCCAGCTGGCCACCCAGAGCGTATGCATCGGCCCGCCGAAGGCTGCCGATAGCTATCTCAATCAGTCGGCCCTGCTGACCGTGGCAAGAGCCACGGGCTGCGACGCCGTCCATCCGGGATACGGCTTTTTGTCGGAGAACGCCGATTTCGCAGATGCCTGCGCGGAAGCGGGGCTGAAGTTTATCGGGCCCTCCGGCTCCGCCATCCGCAAGGCGGGAAGCAAGGCCGCCGCCTGCGCGCTGATGAAAGCGGCGGGAGTTCCCACCGTCCCCGGGTCCAACGGCCCGGTGGCCGACGCGGACGCCGCGCGGAAGATCGCGGCGGAGGTTGGCTATCCCGTGCTGCTGAAGGCCAGCGCCGGAGGCGGCGGACGGGGCATCCGCAGGGTGGAGTCCCCGGAGGAATTGTCCGCCGCGTTCCATGAGGCCAGCGCGGAAGCGGTTGCCTGCTTTGGCGACGGGACCATGTATCTTGAGAAATTTGTGGTGAACCCCCGACACATTGAGTTTCAGATCCTGGCGGACAGCCAGGGCCATACCATCCACCTGTTCGACCGGGACTGCTCGGTCCAGCGCCGGAACCAAAAACTCATTGAGGAAGCTCCTGCCCGGTGCCTTACCCCGGAGCTTCGGCGGGAGATGGGCGCCGCAGCGGTCCGCGCGGCCCAGGCGGTTGACTATGAAAACGCCGGTACGGTGGAATTCCTGCTGGCGGAGGACAATCAATTTTACTTCTGCGAGATGAACACCCGGGTGCAGGTGGAGCACGGCGTCACCGAGATGGTCACCGGCATTGACATTGTGCGCCAGCAGATCCGGATTGCCGCGGGCCTGCCCTTGGGTATGAAACAGGAGGACGTGAAACTCAGCGGCCACGCCATCGAGTGCCGCGTCAACGCGGAGGACCCGGCGGCCAATTTCCGCCCCTGCCCCGGGACGGCCAGCTTCGTTCATTTCCCCGGCGGCACCGGCGTACGAATTGACTCCGGACTGTACAGCGGCTATATCCTGCCGCCCTACTACGATTCTCTGGCGGCAAAGGTTCTGGTCCACGCTCCTACCCGGCTGGAGGCGATCCGCCGGATGCGCAGGGCACTGGAGGAGCTGACCATCGAGGGCTTTCCAACGAATGCTGGACTGAGCCATCTGATTTTGTACCATCCCGATTATATCCGAGGCGTGTGCACCACGGCGTTTCTGGAAAACCACCTCCAAGAGCTGGTGGACTGGGACCGCCGGGCGGCGGAAAGTGAGGCGGCAAAATGACGTCGATTTTTGCCCAGCGGCGGCAAAAGCTGCTGGCGATGAAAGCCTTTCGGGATGGGCGGACCCACGTGGCCCCCACCGGTACGGATTGCCCCGGCTGCGGCCAGACCGTGGGCGCAGCCGCGCTGGCGCAGGCGCAGTATGTCTGCCCTTACTGCGGATATCACCTGGCTTTAGGCGGCTACTTCCGCCTCAGTACGATTCTTGACCCCGGCTCTTTCCGGGAACTGAATGCCCGCCTGACCTCCTCTGACCCGCTCCATTTTCCCGGCTATCAGGCAAAGCTGGAA
>JAEWYA010000040.1 GCA_023395775.1 Bacillota bacterium | reverse complement strand
CCTACCGCACCAGCCACATGGAAGACGGGAAGAAGCTCCAATCGAACGCAAAGCCCATTCTGTATCTCTCGCAGAACCGTATGGCCGCGTGGATTATGGTGTTTCCTCCCGTGGGCGGCGGCAAGCCGGTGGAGATGCAGGAGCTGTGGGAACTGCTGGACGCGTATATGGTGATTTCCGGAGTCGACTCGGCGGGGCTCAGGCGCATTGCGGATGAGCAGCTCTACTTCAAAATCGTACTGGTAGCCTGCGGAACCCTGCCCGGAAAAAGCCAGGACGGCTTTGTACAGGAGCTTTTTCCCCGGGAGCTGGGCATACCGCAAAGCGACGAGATGCGGATTGCGGCCATGCTGAATCCGAAATATCTTGATAAAATCAGCAAAGGAACGCTGCTTTGCCACAGGACTCCCGCGCATCGGGGGACTCCCGGCAGAGATGTTCAGGGCACAGCCGTACCGGCGGCGCCAGTGAAGGAGGGCGTTCTTCTCGCGGGAAAGAATACCACGATCGACGGGGAAACGCTGATTGCCGCGACAGAGGGGTATCTGTTTTTTGAAGACAGCCGTTTCCAAGTGCAGCAGACGTACACCGTGGAGGATGGACTGGACGAGGACGCCGACACCATCGACTTTGACGGGGACGTGTGGATCATGGGCGACGTGCTGCGTCTGAATGTGATCCGGGCCTCCGGTTCCGTGGTCATTTCGGGTTCCGTGGAAAACTCCTACGTTCAGGCGGAGAAAAACGTCATCATTCTTGCCGGTGTTGTGGGAGAGGACGAGGCCACAATTCGTGCCGGACAGGACGTGTCCGCAAAATATCTGGAGCACTGCATCGTGTATGCGGGCAGGTCAATCCGATCTGAATACGCTATCTGCGCCTATTTGTACAGCGACGATCACATCAGCATTACGGAGGGGCGCGGCATAACGGTAGGCGGCAGTATCGTGGCTGCCCGCTATATTGAAGCGAAAACCATCGGCAGCCAGTCCGAACGCGGCACCCAGATTACCTTGGGCGAATACCCCTGCCGAAAGGAATTGCGTCAGGAAATCGAGCTCCGACTGGACAATATTCGTCAGGAAATGGAGTCTCTGCAGGAGACAATGTCCCAAAGCGGAGGACAGCAGGACGAATCTCTCAGGATGATTGCGCAGTCCAAATACCGCCTGCGCCTGACGGGGCTTGCCATCAAGGAAAAGCGGCTGGAAAAGCAGCTGGCGGCGATTGAGGTGCAGCTCAGCGATTACTCCGACTGCTATCTGCGCGGCGACACCATCTACCCGAAAACCGTGGTCACCATCGGGCCGGGCAGCTTCTGTGTGGCGGAGATGCTGCCGCGCTGTACCTTCAGACTTGTGGGAAAAAATATTCGTGCTTACGGAAACTAAGCGCCTAATAGCAGCGCACTAAGGAGAGAGGGCGGTTCGGATTGAATGAGTCGGATGTAACGCTCAGCTTGAACTGTAGCGTTCTTAGCCCACTGATCAGCCAGATGACCGTGCGGCTCGCACGGAAGGTGGCCAATATTCAGCTTAGGATGGATCGGCCGACCCGGAAGCCAAAGCCGCCCTGCTGCGCCGTCTATACAACGACCAAAGGCGCCTATCAGGTGCAGCTGGTCCTATGTGCAAGCAGAAAAACCCTGCGCCGCATTGCGCAGGGAATGCTGGGGGAATCCTCCGGAGACCCCGAGGAGATTGAGGAGGCCGCCAAGGAGTTCCTCAACATTCTCTGCGGCAATATCGTCAGCGAGATCGCCCACAGATACCGGGCAAACGTCCTCTTTTCTCCGCCCCGCTTTGCACACGACGGCCGCCACCCGCCGCTGGGCGGTTCGTCGGAACGCATGAGCTTTCAAGACGGCGGAGATGTGGAAATAGATATCATCTATAATTGGCGTTCCGCTATAATCGCGGATTCGGTAAAATAGCGGCAGTCCATTTGGTGAAAACATTCAACAAAGTGAAAGGGGAGAATGAGCTTGAGTAAAAAGATTATGATTGTGGATGATTCCCGGATCGTCCATAAAAGGATGGCGGAACTTCTTCTGGATTCGGACTTTGAAATCGTTTGCTTTTGCCGCAGCGGCGAGGAGGCGGTCGAGCGTTATCAGGAGTATCGCCCGGACGTGGTCACAATGGACATTGTAATGCCCGGAGCGGATGGGCTGAATGCAGCGCGCGAAATTATGGAGATGGATCGCGACGCGCGGATTTTAATGGTATCCTCGCTGGCGTATGACGATCTGGTGGATGAAGCCGTCAAGATCGGAGCAAAGGGCTTCGTTTTCAAGCCGTTTGACCGGGCGCAGCTGCTGAGCAGCCTTTCCTGTGCGCTGAAGTGACGGCGGACCGGCTGTTCCCTGGAAAGAATCTCTGTGTCATGATTTTCAGGAGGAGTTTGAAATCCTGTTTTTTGCTCAAAGCTTTTTGCTTTCTTGTTGGGATAGCTTAAGCCTGAGTGTCCACTTGTTTTTTTATGAGCACTCCGGGGTTTAGGCCCGGAGTGCTCACTCTTTTTTCTGAGAAGCATAGACTGGACTGAAAGAGTCTTTCTTTCACAGCTACTTAAATAGGAGGTATTGCAATGCCTGACAAGATCATGCCCGGACCTGTGGATGACCCCCGTGGCATCCGCGAGGCGGTTTGTATTCACACCAAAAAGATCTATGACTCGTGCAGAGAGAGACAATGAGCAGTTTTAAAGATTTGAATTAAAAGAAATCGCGAAGGGTGATATCCAAATGGAAATCTGCGGGTTTCGTCTTCTTTTCTTTCGTGTAGAGGATCTCAGAAATTACAGAATGTAGCAGTTCTTTTTTGCCGGGAATCGGGGCACTTTGATAGTGTTCAAGAACGGTTTCCAGCTGAGAGAGCTGCTTTTCTTCATTTCTGGCCTGCGCCACATGAATCTCACTTTCAAGAGAAGAAATGGCAGCGTTCAGATTTTCTTCCTCCTGGGACAGTACCTGCATACGGTCGGAGAACACGGCTCGGGAATAGGTGCCGTCCTCCAGAAGGGAATACAAACGGTTGCGGCGTTCTTCTATGCGGGGAAGCTGATCTTTGGCTTTTGCAAGCATTTGCTCCAGGTGCGAGGTATCAGGGGCGACCTGATTAGACACGCGGATATCCAGATTCTTGGAGAGTTCTACAAGTTGGCGAAGGACCGCTTGCTCGACAAACTCAAATTTGGCACCAGCACAGCAGCCGGGAGTGGGGCAGAGAAGATAGGGGATGCCGTTGCCCTGCCCCATCATGTTCATCAATCGACCGCATTTTGAACAACGGACCAGGCCGGCAAGCGGACTTGCAACACGATTGCTGCCCACGTAAAAATATTTCTTGTCGCGCTGTTTCTGGACGGCGTCCCACAGCGACTGAGAGATGATTGGAAGATGGCGGCCATCAATAATCTTCCACTGCTCGCTTTTGTTATAGACTACCTTTTTCTGACGGCTGGATCCGACTCCTGTTTTAATGGTAGAAGTTTTGTCCCAGCGGATTTTTCCTATGTACACCGGATTGCCCAGAATCAAGCGAATGGTGTTTCGGTTGAAACTGCTGCCGCGTCGGCCATGAGCACCCAGGGCATTGATTGCCCGCTCGATAACGGTGCAGCCGTTTCCATCGGCATACATCTGGAAGATCTGCCGGACAATTTCCGCTTCCTCGGGGATGATCTTCAGCGTGGGAAGCTTGTTAATATAGCAGCGTTCGTATCCATAAGGCGGGTTCGATGTATAAGCACCGTTATCAATCACTTGCATCAGTCCGCGGCGGAGACGCTTTGTAATCATCCGATATTCACCGCGGGAAAGGAAAGTCTCCATCTCGGCAGCCTGTTCATCGAGTTCCTTTGTTAGGTCATAAAGACGCTCCGGAGTGATAATCAGAGTTTCGGAGAATTTGAAGGTATCCAAAATAAGGCCCTGATCGTACATACCGCCACGGCCTAGACGCTGCATATCAATGCACAGGACGGCTTCATACCGGCCGTTGGAGACCGCTTCAAGAAGAGAGAGCATCTTCGGACGGGAGAATAGACTTTCACCAGAAACCACTTCCTGGTATATATCCTCCGGCCCAATTTCAAGGCCGACTTTCTCAGCGTAGGCATCCAGAAGGGTGCGGTGCTTACGTAGGGTCTCTTCGGTATTCATGCCCTGTTCTTCACGGGATTTACGCAAATACATAGCGGTGTGGACATACCGACCTGTGCGCTTATATTCGTCAAGGGTTTCGCGTTTCATGGTGTCACCTCAATATCCGATTCCCATTTCTATTATCATATCAATATTTGCATCCCACCATTTTTGCCGATATTCGGGATCCATGGTGTCGATAATAGCGGTACTGGCACTATTGAAACCTTCATCATAGCCTTCTTTGTATCCTTCATGGTGGCCGTCATCGTATCCAACATCATAGGAACCATCATCTGATACTGGATGTATGATGAGCTCAGTGCTAGAAGACTTTTCGCAC
Organism: Bacillota bacterium; assembly: GCA_023395775.1. Classification (GTDB taxonomy): domain Bacteria; phylum Bacillota; class Clostridia; order Oscillospirales; family Oscillospiraceae; genus Oscillibacter. The sequence goes on along the minus strand of JAEWYA010000040.1, from coordinate 24,285 downwards.
CCAGCTTGATATCCGGCTGAGTAGATGGCGTGGACTCCATATGCCAACATTGCCACACCAAGCAGGATCCAAAAAGCGTGCGCTAAGAAATAATTCAATTTATTCCGCATAAACGATTCCTTTCATAGCTGCTTTACAGAAACACCTTTCATGAGGCCTTCGCTCTCACCAGTAGCATAACCGTCAGAATAGCCACGTTCATAACTGCTTTTTGCATCAGACTTCAGTTCAATCTTGCTAATAAGCATCATATATGCGCACCAGAACACAAGGCATATAATGCCTTGCAATAAGTCAGAAAAACCGAAATAAGACAAGACGTGAGCGAGTGATACACCGCCGCCAACACCGCCGATCAATAAAACAATGAATAAACCAGCAGCCTTTGTGCGTTCCGCCCATGAAAGATGCGGCTTGGGTGTTGAGTCGGTAATCATTTGCGCTGCACGCTTCAAGGTTGCCTCTTCTTCTGGAGAAAGCGGGGGAAAATCTGATGAAGATGGAGAAGACGACTGCGATTTTGCATGTTCTACTAATTCGTCAAAGGAAGACCCCTGCGACATAGTCATGCCTCCAGTCAAATAAATTTACGTTTTAGTTCAACGACAACGCCGATAATGGAGGCGTCGCCAGTCTCAAATGCGGAAGCAGGGATGGGAATAGGCATATATTTGGGGTTTTCAGGAACCAGCATTACAGTGTCACCGGAGCGGTGAAAACGCTTCAAGGTGGCTTCATCACCATTGACGCGGGCAGCCACGATCTGGCCGTCATCGGCACAGGTTTGTTTGCGAATTAAGACCATGTCGCCGGTGTGGATTCCCGCATTTATCATGCTGTCACCGCGTACAGAAAGCCAGAAGTAGTTTTCCACATCAGAAAACTCAATGGGGGAATACCCCAAGATTTCATCAGTGGCCAGCAGAGGGCATCCAGCAGGGATACGGCCCAGAATGGGAGCGGTATGGACTGGAGCGGTGTAGGGTATTGCGTTGGAAGGGAGCGTGGAGTATACTCCACGCTCAGTTTGTTTATTTAAAAGCCAGCTTGGATTTACGTTAAGAACTTTGGAAATGGCATCAATTACCGGCAACTTGGGCCTCTTAATAGTGCCGGCCTCATAACGCTGAACAGTAGAACGGGCAACACCAACACTGATTGCAATATCATCTAAAGTTAACCCGCGTTCCTCGCGAACTTGCTTTATTCGGGAGCCGGTCAGGATAGGAATAAATTCAGTCACAAGATCACTCCTTTAGTTATACTATGACACAAGGAATTATAACACAAAGAATTGCGCAATGCAATAAATCAAGAAAATAAAATTGCGCAGTGCTATTGACAAAATAAACCGTAAGATATATATTATAGAAAATTGCATAGTGCAACATGAAGAAAGGAGTATAAAATGATAAACACATCAGCAGTCAAAGAGAGAATGAAGTCAATGAAGCTGACCCAAGGCACCGTTGCGGAGCAAATGGGCCTGTCTCAGTGCGTTTTGTCGCAGAAAATCAATAACAAGCGTCCTATGACGATAAAAGAAGCAGAAAAGCTGCAAGGAATTTTGCTGATTCCTGATGCAGAGTTTCGGTTCTTTTTTTTAACCGGTGAAGTTGCGTAGTGCAACTACGGCATAGGACAACCCGGGAAATCAATAGGATGCAGGGGGGTGACGCCAGATGAAAACAGCTTACATTACAACGGAATACACGGTGGACTTCGGGCCAAGAAATGGCGTTGCCCGTGTGACTGTGCATGACCCATGTGTCACCGAGGAGGCCCGGAAGAGACGCAGGGAGGCCATCGTGGCCGAATGCGAGGAGCTGATCAGGCGCGGCCTGATGTAATGCCTGGGTGGCGGAGAAGACCAGCGCCACCCGGAACTGAAGGAAGGAGGAGCACCATGGAAACCATTACCGACGAATCAAAAGAAATCGCCGCCCTCGTAGTTGCATTACGAAAGCGGCGGATTCCTCTTACTAGCGACAGGCTAGCCCAACTCAAAAGGCTAATGAATATCAATTTTCCGGCAGACCAAGGAAAGAGTTTATGTTGTATCCGGATGCAGAGAACGCAGCAGACAGGCCGCTAAGTATTTTTCTGCACGAAGCCTTTGCTTCAGACGCAGATCGACGCTCACCCTTCGGTATTGAGGCTGAAGAGACTGTTTCCAAATACATATGAACGGACAGGTATATAGCCTTCAGCTCGTTGGCATTCATATCACAATCACGGGTTCGCATTTTTTTAACTTTTTTCAAAGCAGAGCGGGCTGAGCTAACATTTAGCAAGATATTTTCGGGGGATACGCCTTCCAGAGAAGGTATCGACTCATCCAAATAAGACAGGTAATTGTTGAGTGCCTCTTCTACGATCATGCAATCAAAATCATTGAAATCCATTTATAAACACCTCCTTTCGCCCACATTTTACCACCGGCGGGGCGAAAGGACAAGCAATCGGAAGGGAGCAAATTCATGTTACGCCTGAAAGCAAACAAGACCAGCCTGTATCGGCTGGTCGGGCAGTATGAGAAGCTGCCGAAGATGAACAAGACGGAGTTCAAAAAAGCCCCGCGTCAGCCGGATTACTGGCTGGAGTGGTTCGACGGAGATTTCTGCAAAGCGTTCTTTGCCGGAAGATGCGGCCAAGCGGTTCTGATTGTCACAAAGCAGGACAGCTTCCTGCACGAACACACTGAATCTCGACAAGTCCACCGCCTGAGCATTGAAGATCTCCGGGAGCGCGGGATGATCGAAGACACAGCGGCTACATAGCTCAACAGCGAAAGTCGTATCAACGCAGAGCCCGCCGGAATGGTCAAATTATTGCTCTAAGCCACAGAGGTAATCTGTGGAGACGCAAAGTGCTTTGGCGATTTCGCGAAGGTTTCTGAAGCAAGGGTGGCAAGTCCCACTTATCCAGCGGCGGACGGTAATTGGAGTAACGCCCGCACGGTGTGCAAGGCTAGGCGCGCCGATGCTATGCTGATCCATCGCGGAGAGAAGACGCGATGGAAAATCGGATGGGAAAAAGAAGAAAAAGAAGACACATCACTCTCCCGCACCATCCGGCGGGCTCTGAGTTGATACGACCAGTATACACCTAAGACCCGAGAGTTTGAAGAGGAGGGAAACGCCATGATGTACCCAAAAAGCGTGTCCGCGCGGAAGAGCGCGGTGAAGAAATCTAAGCGCAAGCCAGATGCCCTGCATGAGTGCTGGCTGTGCGGCCGGAACGGCTGCGCGGATCCGCTAGACAAGCACCATATTTTCGGCGGTGCGCTTCGGAAGAAGTCTGAGCAGTACGGGCTGGAGGTCTATCTGTGCCACAACCGCTGCCACGAGAACGGGCCGGAGGCGGCACACCAGAACCCGGAGACCATGCGAAAGCTCCACGAGTACGGCCAGCGAAAGGCCATGGCGGAGAACGCCTGGACAACAGAAGACTTCATCCGGGAGTTCGGAAAAAATTATGTGTGAGGGGGACAAGCATATGAAGAAGCTTGGAATCGCGAAAGCCCGTGAGCTGCTGAAGCGTGAGCTGGGGATCAGCGCCGCCAATCTTGAAATGCCGCCCATGATGAACCAGAACCCTAAATATCCCTGGTATGAACTGCGGGTCGGTAATCTTCTGATAGAGCTGGGCAGCACCGTGGAGCTGGATAACATCATGATCCGGATGAACATGAGTTTCAATGATGGACGGGGCGGGATCACCCGTTACTTCTACTCCGACACGTTGGAGGAAGCCCCAGAATTCATTGAGCGTGATTACTGGAACGAGGTAATTGAGCGGGCGGAGAGCTGTGAATGCAGCCGGGAAAGAATGCAGCGGTACTTAATCTGCATGGAAAAGGCAGCCAACAAAGCCTATTTGGAGCACACAAAACAATGAGGGAAGGGGGACAAGCCCTATGAAGAAATTTCAGGAGTACATCTGGGAAGCCAGGACGGAGCAGTGTGCCGAGGAACGGAAGCGGGCCAGACGGCGGCAGAAACGGGATCGGGAGTTTTTTCAAAAGCTCTTTTTGCAGATGCTGTTTCTGCTGTTCCTTGCGGCGGTTCTTGGAGTTGTGCTCTTTCAGCTGGAGCCGGTGAGGGCGGCAGCGTCGGAGGTCTTCAGCGCGGAGCGGATTGCCGCCGGGATGGATGCACCGGACAGCGTGGACGAAATCACGGTGGAAACACTTTCGGAGGACTACGAGAACGAGAAGATTGAGGAGGCCCTTCTGGACAAGGCTCACGAGATTACCGACTGCACGGTCACATGGTACACCGCGAACACCTGCAACAAGAAGCCGGGAGACCCGGGCTATGGCATTACATATTCAGGTCTTCCGGTCACGGAACACCTGACCTGCGCCGTTGACCCGACTGTGATCCCGCTGTACTCGGACGTATTTGTTCGGTATGCGGACGGCAGCATAGAGCAGCTGTGGGCCACAGATACCGGCGTGAGCGGTAATGCGCTGGATATCTACACGCCGGACCATGACTACGCCATGCGGTGCGGGCGGCAGACGCTCACCGTCTGGTGGGTGGCGGAGGATACGCAGTGAAGGGAACATTGAAGGACAAGCCGTGCCAGGGCTGCACAGAGCGGACTCCGACCTGCCACGGAAGCTGCAAAGAGTATCTGGAGGCAATCGAACGGCAGGCCGAAAAGCGAAGGGCCGCATATCAGGAAAGCCGGGGAAATGGGGACTACCTTGCAACCAAGAGGAGCGCCATTCGTCGGACGCTCCAGAAGGTGCGGAACAGGAAAGGAAGAAAGTAATGGCTAAAGGTCTGTTTTTCTGGATCGTCGCCTGCGAGGGCCACACGGACGCATGGGTGAACGCAGCAGACTGGGAACAGGCCACGGTGGCCGCCGCCGAGTTTTGGGGTGTCCCGTGGCGGGAGGTGGCCGCCAAGTGCGAGTGCCGGCAGAAGCGGCCCATTGTGAAGGGCGTATGCCCGCAGTGCGGAAAGTTCTTTTTCGGAGGCGCCAAGCGGTGCGACCTGTGCGAGAAGAAGGCGCAGGACGCCGAGCAAAATTTGCAGCAATACCTGAAGAACCGGTATAAGCATAAAAAGCAGGAAAGGGGCGGTAAGATTGCCGATCAATGAAAGGGCGCTGCTGCGGCAGCTGCGGGAGAATTTCAAGGGCGCGGGATATCGCGTCGGGACCATGATGCGCGGAGGTATCGAATGGCTGATGCTGAACGGAATGCAGTGGGCGGTGGCCCTGCCGTACAGCGAGGCAGGGAAGGAACTGAAGGCTCAGATCGTGAGCCACACCGGCGATATGCCGGGGAAGCCGGTGAAGGTGCAGAAGGAGGCCGTGCAGCTGGAAATAGCGGGGGAACTGGAAAAGACCTTTGCCAGCGTATTTTCCGTGACGTCGGATATGGTCCCCTGCCGACAGACGGGCCTGTGGCTGGGAGAGCAGCTGATCTGGCAGGACAGCTCCGGGCGGTGCAGTTTGTTCGAGCCGGAAATGACCGACCTCATTTGCCCGTTTGACGGGGATCCGCTGGAGCGGGTGACGGATGGACGGAGGATGATCCTGACAGATGGGGAGTCAAAGGTCTTTGTTCTGTCCCGAGGGGCAAAGGACAGCCAGCAGGAAATGCTGGACTATCTGAGCCACCACGATTGGGCGGATGTGGTGGAGGAAGAAGAACCGGACGACGGGCAGGAAGAAATCTGAGGAGGCGTGAACCAATGACGGATTTAGCGGTCAAGAAACTGGATACGGAGTTTTCCAAGGGGACATATGACAAATATGCCTCCATCATGAAGCAGGGCACAAAAGACACGCTAGAGGACTTTTGCCGAAAGAATGAGGAGTTTGCTCAGGCGGTGTATCAGGGCGGCAGTTTTGAAGACTGCATGAAGACCGTGGCTAAAAACTGCGGACGCGGGATTTCCGACCTGGAGGCATATCGCAGGGCGGTGAGATTCTATTTTCCAGGCGCGGATATCAAGTTTCACATGAGCGTAAATCTGTGCGCCAGTGTAGAGGAACCGGAGGACGATGGCATATCCACAGATGCACAGCAAGTAAAGTCGGACTTGATCGACCTGACAGAGTTCCTGTGAGGCGTGTATGGGATATGAGTACAAAGGAACACAGCCGATGAAGATTGCTGTGCAAGAGGGCAAAGAAAAAGCCTTTGATGAATTTCCCGGACTGAAGCAGGAAGAGCTGGACACCGTGAATGATTACTACGACCACTACCTATTCTACGAGAAATCCGGTGGCGGTAGGAAGTTCTGGAGCAGTTGCTGCCACCAGAAGGGGCGGTTTTTAAGCATGACCACAGAGCGGGAAATTACTCCTGCTATCCGGGACGCGCTTTGGGGTCGCCACGGCGTTGTGATCTCTTGCCCGTTCTGCGGGAAGACCGCGGAACTGAAGGCGAAGGGCACGGCAAAAAATTGTAAAGGTCTGGAGACCTACATACCGGTGATTTTTCTCAGCACGGCGGACAATGGGGAAACGATCTATGCGCAGGCCTATTGGACCAACAAGGACTATGACCACAACTGGGCCGCTGAGCCGCTGTATATGGCAACCTACGTTTATCGATTCCGGAGGGGAGAGGCGGTGCAGTGGGCACACGGCTTTTACGGAGGTGTTTGGTACAGGCAGGTCAATGGATTCTTTAAAGAACCGTTCTGTGGAGGCAGCTATCTCTTTATACACTACGACGATTATCAGGTGATCGGAATGGAGTGCCTAAAGGAGAGTTTCCTAAAATATATCGACTTTACAGTGTGCAAAAACAGACGAGAGTCCGGATGGTGGAACCTGATGCGCTTCTTGGCCATGGCGGCGCAGTATCCGGAGAATGTGGAGATGCTGCAAAAGGCCGGAATGGAAGATGTGCTGAACGACTGGACGTGTAGGAAGAAGAAAAACGCCGCCAATATCACATGGGGCGAAAAGGACCCGCGAAAGGCGTTCCGGCTGGACGGCGGGGAACTGAAAGCATTTATGGCCACCCGGAGAAGCATGTCCGTCCTGACGTTGTATAGACGGGCGAAGAAGCAGATGGCCGGGCTGACCATGGCGGACTGCCAGGGGATTGAGGACGCTCTGGGCTGGTCAGCGGACAAGGAACTTCCAAAGCTGACAAGGGAATACGGTGCCACGATTAAGGATCTGATCCGCTACCTCAGGCGGCAGGCGGACGGAGAGCGAACCTTCGGCACGGCGTTCCGTACGTGGAAGGACTACATGGCCGCGGCGGAAGCCATGGGAATGCGGATTTATCGGGAAGACGTGAAATTTCCAAAGGATCTGTGGACAGCCCATGAGGAAGCCACCGAGCGAAACCGGAAGCGGCTGGAAAAGGAACGCCGGAGAGAGCTGAAGCGGCAGAAAGCGGAAATTGCGGAAAAGGACCGCCTTTCCAAGATGGCCTACGCCAAGCGGAAAAAGGGGCTGGAAAAGCGCTACGGCTACGCGGCGGAAGGCCTGGTGATCCGGGTACCGGAGAACCGGGAGGAGATCGTGGCCGAGGGAAAGGCCTTGCAGCACTGCGTAGGAGGATACGCGGACCGGCACATCGACGGCACCGTTACCATCCTGTTCCTCAGAAAAGAATCCGCGCCGGATAAGCCTTTCCTGACTGTTGAGATGAACGGGAACAAGCTGGTACAGATTCACGGTTTCAAAAACGAGGGTCTGCATACCACAAAGGGCCGGTTTGCCCCGGACCCGCGGGAGGTCTTCAAGGACTTCCTGGACCCATGGCTGGAATGGGTGGCCAAGGGCAGCAGGCGAAACACAAAAGGGGAGCCGGTGCGCTCCAGACAGAAAGTTGAGGTGCAGATCGCATGAGCATGGAAGAAGCAAAGCGAGTCGCGGCGGAGCTGGGACTGGACGATGCCCCGAAACAGGGGGAGAAACTTAGCCCCATGGAATCGGCGTACCGCATGACGCCAAATTACTATGTGGAGCAGATGGAGAAACGCAAACACGAGGCGGCGGAGCCGGACGACGGGGCATTGCCGACAGAGGATCACAGCATGACCGGCCAGCATGAAAACGTTGTAATCTCACGCGGAATTGCCGTCATCACGGACGAGATCATTTTTTACAAAAATGTGGGCGGAAACGCCATCATTGAGATCGGTAAGCGGTTGATTGAGGCAAAGGCCCAGCTCTCCCACGGGGAGTGGCTGCCGTGGCTGCGGGAAAAAGTGGATTTTTCTGAGCGGACTGCAAGCAATTTTATGCGGATTGCGAGAGAGTACCAAAATTCGCAGACGATTGCCGATTTGGGAGCTGCAAAAGCTTTGGCGCTGTTGGCTTTGCCAGAATCCGAGCGTGAGCAGTTCACCGCTGAAAAGCACGTCGTAAACGGCGAAGAAAAGGCCGTGGCGGACATGACAGGCGAGGAGCTGAAAAAGGCCATCCGGGAGCGGGACGAGGCCCTAAAGCAAGCGCAAGAGGCGCAGGATGGCTTAACTGACGCGCAGCGGGAGCGAGACGAAGCTTTGAGCCAGCTGGACGGGGCAAAGAAAGCCGGGGAACAGGCTGCCGCAGCAAAGCTGGACGCTTTGAAGGTGAAGTCGGATGGGCTGGAGGAAAAGCTGAAGGCGGCCCGGGCAAAAGAAAAAGAGGCAAAGGCGGGGCTGGAGAACGCCAAGGCCGAAAAAACCGAGCTTGAAAAAAAGCTGGAGGAGCTGCGGAACAAGCCGGTGGACGTAGCGGTGCAGCAGCCCGGAGAGGAAGAGCTGAAAAAGCTCCGGGAAGAGGCGGAGGCCACAGCGGACGAAAAGGTGAAGGAAGTCAATGCCCGCCTGATGGAAGCCCAGGCCCGGGCGGATGCGGCGGAAGCTGAGGCAAAAAAGGCCCGGGCGGCGCTGGAGCTGTCCGACCAGAAAATGACGGTGTTTCAGGTGTTCTTCAACGAGTGGCAGAAAACCTATCATGCCATGACTGATGCTCTGAAGCAGGTAAAGGACCCGGAGATTGCCCAGAAGCTGAAAAAGGCCATTGGAACTGCGGCGGAACGAATGGGGGCGGTGGAATGAGCTTTATGCTGGAAAAGAAGCTGCCGTGCGGACGGATCCTACACAGGCTGAAAACGGAACCGAAGTATTTTCAGGACTCCCAAAACGGACTGAAGGATTTTGAGGTCCGATTGAACGACCGGGACTATCAGGCGGGGGACCTGTTGGAGCTGGCGGAGTGGACGCCGGGGGGATTCACCGGGAGGGTACTTCTCCGGAGAATCAAGTACCTATTGGATGACACTAGAGTTTGTAAAGAGGGCTATGTGGTCCTCGGAATGGAGGAATGCTGATATGAGCAGCGCAGTCAATCACGCAAAAAGAAGCCATAAGAGCAGCCGGGTACATACGAGTGTGGTAGGGTCCAGAAGCCGGAAAGTATGGAGCAGCCCCGTGGTGACCAAGTGGACACCGCTGCAAAAATTGCGGGCGTTGCTAGGCTTTAAAGGCCAGCGGTAATAACAAGCGAGGGCGGCGCGGAGGCGCTGCCCTCCCGGGCTATCGGGAGGCTGAAACGTGAATCTGAGAATTCCAAAGGACTACATCGAGCATTGCCTGATGATCCGGGATAAGAAAAACCAGCTGGTTCAGCTAATTTTAAAGCCGGCACAGCAGCGGCTGTATGAGGTTATCAAGCGGGAACACAAAGCAGGGAGGCCCGTGCGCCTCTTGATTCTGAAAGCGCGGCAGCTGGGGTTTTCCACGCTGGTGGAGGCCATGATGTACCAGGACTCCGCCACGCGGAAGCTGGTGCGCACGCTTATCGTGGCCCACCGGGACGACTCCACGGCGGGGCTGTTTCGGATGAACAAGCTATTTTTTGATTCCTCGCCGTCGGCGGTGAAGCCCATGCGCAAGGCCAACAATGCCCAGGAGCTTGTATTTGAGAATCCCACCAAGAACGCAGCGGAGAAAGAAGCTAACCCCGGGCTGATGAGCTCCATTCGCTGTGTGACGGCGGGCGCCGGGGGCATCGGCCGAAGCGAGACGCTGACCAACCTGCACGCGTCGGAGTTTGCATTCTGGCCGGGAGACCCGGAGGGGACGCTGTTGGGATTGATGCAGGCCATCCCGGACGATCCCAATACCATGGCGGTGATTGAATCCACACCCAACGGCTACAACTACTTCAAAACCCTGTGGGACGGCGCCATGAAGGGGGAGAACGGCTGGGTTCCGTTTTTCTCCCCGTGGTTCGAGGAGCCGGAGTACCGCAAGCCGGTAGTGCCGGGGACCACGTGGACCGAAGAGGAGAAGGAACTGGCGGCGACCTACCATCTGGACGAAGAGCAGCTGATGTGGCGGCGGTGGTGCATCAAAACCAACTGCGGCGGCAATGTGGAGCTGTTCCGGCAGGAGTATCCAAGCTGCGCGGAAGAAGCGTTCCTGTTCTCCGGTACGCCGTTCTTTGACAACCAGAAGCTGATTATGCAGTTGGAAAAAACGCTGGAGCCTGTAAAACTAGGACGCTTTACATATAAGGAACCGGACCAAGAGAACGGAAACCCGAAAGACTTTAAGTGGCACACCGATAAGCGGGGAGGCTATATCCGCCTGTGGGAACTGCCAAAGGAAGGCGTGCCCTATGTTATGGGCTGCGACACGGCCGGGGACGGCAGCGACCGCTTCATTGCCTGGGTGATCGACAACACCACCGGGGAGCAGGTGGCGGAGCTGCGGTTCACCTTCAACTCAATCCTATTCACCCGGCAAATATGGTGTCTGGGCCACTACTACAACAACGCGCTGATTGCCGTGGAGACCAACTACAACAGCTATGTATCCATGACGCTGGAGCTTTGGCATTACCCGAAGCTCTATATCCGGGAACGGAGCATAGACAGCTACACCCACAAGCTGAGCAAGAAATACGGCTTTGCAACAACACAGCAGACGCGGACGCCGATTTTGGATAACCTGCAAACCATCGTAGATGAGCACCCGGAATGGGTGAAAAGTGCAGATGCTTTACGGGAAATGACGCATTTCGTCTATAACGAAAAACGCCGCCCGGAGGCGGAGGCAGGGGAGCACGACGACTATGTGATGGCGCAGGCAATCACCTACTTCTGCCGGGACCAGCAGAGCCGAGTGGTCAAGCTGACGCCGGCAGAAAAGGCCAAGTGGACGGAAGATATGTATGAGGACTACCAAAACGCGGATGCGGCTGGAAAGAAGTACCTGCTGAAAAAATGGGGAAACCCGTTCTAATTTTTATTACTAAAGAAGGATGTGAACTGACATGACCATGGATGAAACAGAGATCTGCACCAGCTATACAAATGCGAGGGACAAGCGGAAACAGCGGGGTGTCCTGGCGGATCTGAATGTATGTAGCAAGCAGGAAATTGACCAGATTTTGCAAAAGCACGGATTGCTGGAGCCGGACAAGCGGAAAAAGGTACCAAACCGGAAAATTGACGATGAAATTGCCACTGCGATGTACCGGGAGGGAAAAACAGACGAAGAAATTGGGGCGGTTTTTGGTGTGGGGAAGGCGGCTGTGTCCAGTTGGAGGCAGCGAAATGGATTTATTTCACAGCAGCGAAAGAAAAGCACGGAGACGCAGGTGCTGCGGGAAAAGGATGTTCAGGGGAAAACTCAGCCCTCTGAAAAGACGTTGGGAATACCCGAAGCTCTGGGAGTACAGGGGTCTGCGTGTAAAACATCCGAGACGCGAAAAGATGGGAAGGGCGTCACCGTGGAGATCTATTTCCCGAACGGCGTTGTGCCGTGTCAGATCCGGATTTTGGGAGGTTCCCATGGAGAACTTTAATGATAAAAAATGCGCGGGGTGGCTGGAGGACTGTGTGCGGACGCTGTTCGAGGAAAAGGCGGAGCATATTGCAGTCTGCGCAATCCTGCCGGATGGAGATGTCTTTACGGGATACTTCCAGTGCGACGTGCGGGACAAGGGCATCATTGCAACCAACATTCAAGCGGATGCCATGATGGACACAGTGCTGGTCAACGTCGACAAGATCAGGGACGCCCTGGAGGAAGACGAGGAAGAAGGAGAAGACGAAGAATGAAATATCGTAAAAAACCAGTTGTGATTGAGGCCGTTCAATGGACTGGAAAAAATCATAGAGAAATGTTTGATTTTCTGGAGAACAGGCCGGACGACTATATAACCACAACTGGCGAGCACTTTTATATCGACCATGACAAAGTTCAGGGCGGATTGATCATCAAAACGCCGGAAGGGGAGCAGCCTGCAAGCATTGGAGACTTTATTGTCAAAGGGGTGAATGGCGAGTTTCACCCATGTGAGCCGGATGTTTTCTCGGATGCCTTTGGCGAGGTCTGGGAACCAGTTGACGAGAAGGAAGAAGCTGACAACGCTGACGAGACAGTGAGGGCGCTGCGGCTTTGCGCCGATGACGAACCTGCGAATTGCATCAATTGCCCGGGTGACAGCGACGTATCAAGCCGCACTTGCTCGAACAAGTTAATGGCCAATGCCGCCGGCCTGATTGAGTCCATGCAAACCCAGCTTGCCGATTATCACCATATAAGCGAGTTAGTAGACGGCAAGATGGCTGAAAATCAGCGGTTGCGCAGAATTAACGAAAACTTGCAAGAACAGCTTTCCGCCTCACGGCATAGGGAGCGGGCGGCGGTGGAGGACTTAGAAACCGCCGAAAGTTGTATTACTTGCGAACACGATTGGGATTGCGAATACAGCAATTCAAACGGCTGTTCAATTGCAAATTATAAATGGCGCGGCCCACAGGAGGCCGGGAAGGGAGAGACGGAATGAACAGATATTTTGATTTCCCAGATGCCAGGGTGACCTTGTGCGTAGGGGTGACGCCCGGTTCACCTGCTGCGCTTGCCACCCCTGAAAGGATACGAGATTACTTTAAGCAAAAGGGCGCGGTCCGCGAGATTGACAGCACAGAATACACGAAGCTGACGGATATTTACACATGGTTTGATCGGGCCGCGCAGTCCAGGGAGGGCAAACAATGAGCGAACCGGAACTTTGCCCAATTTGTGGTTGCATGATGAACGAGCAAAATCCTTTGCCTGTGCTCACATCAACAGGAGTACGCCTATCTATCTGCAACGAATGCTATGACGAGTACGCAAACGGCGTGTACAATCCAGAAGAAATGGGGTTGGTGCTGGAATGAGTGAATTGAAGCCGTGCCGACTTTGCGGACATCGTGCGATTATCGAACATTGGTCGAGCGGCGGTCCGATGTATATGGCAAAGTGCAGCAACCCCGATTGCTTTGAGCATTATCCGCGCGGGCATAGTCTACCTCAGGTTATCACGGAATGGAACCAGATGCAGGGGGAGGGCAGACAATGATAGACACTGACCGCAAAGAACTGATTGCATGGCTTGAAAGCCGATCTAAAGACACTCCTATGCCGGGAGCAAAGATAATGTTCAAGCTGGCACTGGATGCCGTCAGGGAGCAGCCCACCAACGAACCGCTGACGCTGGAGCAGCTGCGGGAGATGGACGGTGATCCGGTGTATCTGGTAGATATGGAACCGATTGAATACGGATGGGAAGATGGCTGGTATTTGGTCGATGCTGACGAGGGCGAGGCATTTAACGGAGTGCGAAAATATGAGCTGGAACGTTGCGCGGGATTCGCCTACCGCCGCCCGCCGGAAAGGAGCGAGAACGATGCTTAAAGTGCCTGACGAATGCTACCGGGAATATGGAGCTGACCTTGACGGATGCTCTACGCAAGAACGTGAAGGATGCGGCAGCTGTGTTTTGGCAAAAAGACCGTCGATGGACGGACATGAAGTGAAAACACTTGCAGATGCGCTTCCAAAACAGATCACCCGCGTACAGGGGATCATTGCCCTGTATAAGACAGTCCCAAACGGACAATTTGCGGCAGCGCTGATGCAGGCGGACATTGATGCGGCGCACAAGGCAATGCTGGAAGGAGATCTGCCGGGCATGATTGCATCCTATAATTCCCTGTCGGGGTGGAAGGAAGACTGACTAATGGAGAGCAATGCACAGAGCGCCGGCCTGTCTGATTTTCTCACCTATTTGCGGGAATCGGATGAACGATACCGCATGGCCCAGGAGGATGAGCGGCAGGCCAATGACGAGACACAGGACATCCTACATAGCCTTGAATTGGACAAGCACACCTACAACGAGCAGGCAAAGCTGGCGCGGAAGCTTGTGGAAGTCAGGCAGCGGCGCCGGATTGCAAAAGAGACTCAGGAGGCGACTGCTCCAATCGTCGCATGGTCTGAGGCAAACAAGCCGGTTATAAAGGTTCTGGAGCGCGTTCTGGGAGAAGTGCGTAAGGCTGAGAAGCGCCAAGAACACCGAATGTATGCACCCCGGACTGGTGTGCTGGAAAGTGATTAAGGGAAAACGCCGGGCGTCCCGAAGAAGTGGGACGCCCGGAGGAACGAAAGCCATTGAGACCGAGGCCGGTATATCCGGCCCCGGTCTGAGTGACCAATACATATATAAATAACACACAAAGGACGTGCGCGCGTTCTTTGCGGGACTTTTAAGGGGCTAAGTCTAGGGCGAAGGATGGGAAAAGGAAAAAAGCAGGGGCTGAACATCTGTTCGGCAACTGCGCGGCAGGGGAAAAAGGGAAAGGTTCGTCGCGCGGAGGTGCGCGTGACTTTGATTATATTTTTACACAAGAAAGGCGGACACGGATATGCGGGGAAAATGGATGGCCAGAATCTGGAGAGCGAAAAATACAGGTGAGTTTTCAAAATTCTTCATGTCAACAGACCGACCGGAAAAGAAAGAGACCGGGCGGGGGAGTTCTCAAAAGAAAAAAGACGCCAACGGGTCACAGGCCATCCGTCGGCTGGCCCGTCTGCTGAATGCCAACTTCCATCCGGGGGACTGCCTTCTGACGCTCCACTTTGACGCGGCGGGGCTGGAGAAGATCGCAAACAACCACGACAGCGCCGAACACCAGATGATGCTGCTCCTCGGTCGGATGCGGTACGCCTATCGGAAGAGGGGCATCACCTTCCGCTATGTGGGCATGACAAGCGAAAAGGACGACGAGACACTTCAGCCCGCCCGCCTGCACTGTCATTGCATAGTAAGCGGGGATCTGATCTCAAAGCCGGAGGGCTGCGGGGAGTATCTTTTGAGCGGGAAGCCGCTGAGCGAGGTGTGGGGCTACGGCACCGTGGACGTGCAGCTTCTGCGCCACCAGGACGACTACACCGCTCTGGCGGTCTACCTGTGCCGGCAGGCGCGGTGTCTGCCGGATGAAAAGCGGTGGCACCCAAGCCGGAACCTGCTGAAGCCGGACTGCGTGGATGTGGAGCTGACGACGGCGGCCATTCAGGACTACAACCGCCACAAGCGGAAGGGAATGCCCACGCTGAAGCTGGGCCCGGACGGGCGGCTCCTGATCCCCACCCGCTGCACCTGCCTCGACGACGGGGAATACATACCGGCCATCGGAACGCATTACGTCCGCTTCCTGATGCCGGAAGCCCGGAGACTGACACCACCGGTACCGGAATATGAACGCCGCGGGGGAAGGAGGCGGCGGGCATGAGCTTTAAGAAGCTGCGGGGCGTTCACCTGCCGGAGCCAAAGCAGGGGATGATTTATTACACCTGTCTGAATCTCCGGGAGCAGCCGCTGTGGGTGAAGAACAAATTTGAACGCCTGTGCATACAAGCGGCAGGCGTGTATCACTGCGCCCTGCGAGAGTTGCTGACCACCCAGGGCAGTGTGACCGGCATAGCCATGAAGTACCACGTCAGCGAAAGAGTTCTGCAACGATTGCGGATTCGTTTCTACGAAAGCTGGTAGGGAAGCCGGAAACCACGTGTTCACAGTTTGTTCAAAGTGCCGTCGAAATGCGAAAACCCGGAATTGACTGTAAGGCAGTCGGTTCCGGGTTTTCATGTTGGCGTTAATTGAGGCCCTCTTTGTGATACCATGAAATCAACAAGAAACTTGTGATATGCGTCCGGGGGAGGAATCGGACATGGCGAAAAAGACGCTGACGCCCGACGAGCTGCGGGCGCTGCCCATGGAGGAGCTGGAAAAGCTGCTGACAAACAAGCAAGTTCTGTTTGTGTTTGAATATCTGCGGGACTTTAACGGGACACAGGCCGCGATTCGCGCCGGGTACGAGGAAAAGAGCGCGGCCAGTCAGGCGTGGAAGCTGCTGCGAAAAGCCGAGATCAAAGAATACCGGGACCGAAAGGTCAAAGAGATTTTTGAATCAAAGGGAATTACGCCGGAGTTCGTCCAGCTGTCCTGCTTTGAGATTTACTGCCGGTGCATGAACAAAGAGCCGGTGCTGGTGTGGGACACCGACACGCATGCGTGGGTACCGGGTGGCGAGTGGCAGTTTGACGCAAAGGGCGCTTTGAAGGCGCTGGACCAGATGGCCACCATCTTAGGCATGAAGCGGCCGGACGCCGGAGACAAGAAGCCGGGTGAGACCGTGGAGCAGTATTTAGAGCGGACGGGCGGAAACGACCGTGAATTTTAACGGGAGGAACGAATGAAAAAGCAGGAAGACGAAGCGCTGCTGCAAATCTGGGAGAGCAGATACCGCAAGGACAAAGACGAGTATCAGGCGCACCTGGACCGGATGGACCGCCGGGAAGAGCTGTACCGGGGAAGCCGGGACATCAAGACTGTGAAGGGCGGCACGGCAAAGGACGGCGCCACCCATGTGCGGAACATTGTGCAGGAGATCATCGAGACGCAGGTGGACAGCAACATCCCACAGCCCAAAGTGACGGCCATGCGGGAGCAGGACGAACCGCTTGCCAAGATCATCGAGGATATGATCCGAAACGAACTGGACCGCCTGCCCATGGAGCAGCTGATGGATATGTCGGAGCGGACCTGCCCCATTCAGGGCGGGGACGGCTTTTTGGCAGAGTGGGACATCACGGAAGGGACCCACACCAGTATCGGGGAAATTCGCCTGACGGAGCTGCACCCGAAGAAGATTATTCCCCAGCACGGCGTTTACCGCATGGAGGACATGGAGTGGTACTTCATCGACGCGGAGAAGACCAAGGGGTATGTGAAGCGGCGCTACGGCGTGGACATGACCGACGAGGCCGAAGAGGAGCCGGAGCTGCGGACCGTGGGGAGCGACGGCGCGGCGGAGGGAATGGTCACGGTCCATCTGGCAACCTACCGGAACAAAAACGGCGGCGTGGGCCGGTTCGTGTGGGTGAACGACACGGCGCTGGAGCATCTGGAGGACTGCCAGGTGCGGCGGCTTAAGACCTGCAAGAAGTGCGGGGCCGTGGGCGACGGCGTGAAGTGCCGGGAGTGCGGATCTAGCAGCTTTGAAGAGCGGGTGGAGGAGTACGAAACCCTGACGGACGACATCGTGAAGACCAACGGGGAGGTGATTCCGGCGGAGTCCCCGGTATTAGACGAGTTTGGACAGCCGGTGATGGACGCGGCGGAGGCCATGGCCCCCATGGACGTGACCGGCGGCGTTTTGAGCCAGCTGCCCGGCGGGATGAATTCCGTGGGGCTGGTGACCGGGACGGTCAAGACGGCCCCAACGAAGATCCCGTACTACAAGCCAAACCGCTTCCCGCTCATCGTCCGGAAAAACGTGAGCCTGTACGGAGAGTTCCTGGGCGCCAGCGACGTGGACGCCATCGAGGACCAGCAAAACGCCATGAACAAGCTCTCCACCAAAATCAACCGAAAGGTGCTGGGCGGCGGAAGCGTGCTGACGCTGCCGGCAGATCTGAAGCTGGAGGTGGGAGACCAGGACCTGATGATCGCGCGGGTCACGGAGGCAAGTCAGATTGATAAAATTCAGGTGCGGAATTTGCAGGTGGACATAGGCGCAGATCTGACGTTTCGGAATGCAGTTTACGAAGAGGCCCGCCAGCAAATCGGTATCACGGATTCCATGCAGGGCCGGAAGGACCCAACGGCCACGTCGGCTGTTGCGAAGCAGTTTTCCGCGCAGCAGGCCGCCGGCCGGCTGGACAGCAAAAAGGCCATGAAGCGGGTGCTGTTTCAGGATTTGTTCCAGATGATTTTTCAGCTGAAGCTGGCCTATGCCGACGAACCCCGCCCGGTGGTGAGCTACAACGAACGGGGAGAGCGGGAGTACAAGGAATTCAACCGGTGGGACTTTCTGGAGTTCGACGACGCCGGGCAGCCCTACTGGAATGATCGGTTCCTCTTCTCCTGCGACGCATCGGCCCCGCTGGCCAGCGACCGGGAAAAGCTGTGGCAGGAAAACCGGATGAATTTGCAGCAGGGGGCCTATGGCCCGCCCACAGACCTGCGGAGCCTGATTTTGTTCTGGGAGGTCATGGAAAAGGAGCACTATCCCATGGCGGCCACCGTGAAGAAGAATTTGCAGGAGCAGCTGGAAACGCAGGCGGTAACCCCGACTGTGCCCACACCTGCCGCGGCGGATATGGGGATGAATGGAGGAGCGACGGTATGAAATGCCCGAAGTGCGGAATGGACGCCATTATCAGCGCGAGCCACAATCTTGTGACGGGAGACAACAGCTCCCTCACGACAACCAAGCTATACCGGGTGCTGACCTTCAGCTGCCGAAACCCGCAGTGCGAGAACTGCAAGAAAGAGATCGGACAGCAGAAGCTGGAGCAGCAGCTCAACTAAATATTTCAGATCGCTTTGGCCAGCGGAAAAAGCCAAATATGGACGGGAAGGAGGATTTGACCATGGAGAACAAGGGCTATGCGGGCAAGATCAAGAGCCAGGGCAGCCAGTTTGTGCAGGCACCCAACGGCAGCGCTCCCAGCAAGAAGGGCACCGTGAAGCAGACCGGCAACGACCTGCGCAGTGGCACCAGAGACGGAAAGTAAATTTCCAATTCCACGATAAAACGCAGGGATAGCGAAAAAATCCATGAAAGCGAGGAAAAGACAATGGCGTTTGAAATGAATCCTGATTATCAGGAAGTTTTCGGAGATTACAGCGGGGGAGAGGAAACAGATCCCCCTGCGGCGGATGATGCGGGAAGCCAGAAGGAACCCGGCGCAGAAGGAAACGAACCACCGGCCGGCGCGGAAGAGCCGGAAGAGGGCGGAGAACCCGCAGGAAAGCCATCCACAGAAGAACCGGGTGCTCCTGCTGAGCCTCCTGCCGAGCCGCCACAGCAGAGCGCCGAGGAACGGCACCAGCAGGCGGCGCAGCGGCGTCAGAGAGAGCAGGACGCATATGATCGGGCCCAGCAGGCGCGGGTGGATAAAATCTATGCGGATATGTTCCAGGGACAGACAGACCCTTATACCGGCAAGCCCATCACCACGGAGGCGGAATACCGGGCCTATGAGGCAAACAAGCAGCGACAAGACCAGGAAAAGGCGATGCAGGAGGCCGGTATCAAGCCGGAAGTGATTGAGGGCTTGATCGACCAGAGAGTGGCGCAGCACCCTGCCGTTGTGGCAGCCCAGCAGGCGGCGGCCGCTGCAAGGGAACAGCAGGCCATGGTTGCGGAGCAGCAGGCACAGAGCGCCATCGCGGCGGAGATGCAGAAGATCACCGCCATTGACCCCACGGTCAAGTCGCTGGAGGACATTGCAAAGATGCCCACGGCGGCGGATTTCAACCGGTATGTACAGCGGGGAAACACGCTGGAAGAGGCGTTCTACCTTGCAAACCGGAAAGACATTGAGCAAAAACGGCTGGCGGCCGCGAAGCAGACCGCCATCAATCAGACGCGCAGCAAGCAGGGACTTTTCAGCGGCGCCGGTGGAGGCGCGGCGGGGGTAAGCGTTCCGGCGGAACAGGCCGCGGCCTACCGGGAGTGGTTCCCGGATGCCACGGATGATGAAATCGCCAAGAACTGGACGAAATTTGAGAAGTCCTGCCGCTGACGCAGGAAGGAGTTTATAAATGTTCAGCATTAAGAAAATGGGCGTCGGCCTTACCACGCCCTTTGAGTATCTGCCGGGAACGGCAGACGAGACCATTACGGCGGGAGAGGCGCTGGTGCTTGCCAGCGGAAAACTGACCAAGTGCGGAGCTACCGCAAAGCCCGCCTATGTGGCGCTGGGCCTGGCGGACGACAACGGGGATGTTCCGTGCGCGGAAGTACAGTCCTACATGGAGTTTCAGACAACGCTCAGCGCAGCGCCTGCCGAGGGCGTGACGCTGGCCGTAGGAGACAAGGTGACGCTGGACGCCGGCGCTGCGCAGGTCACGGCCACCACCACCTCCGGCGTGGCAACGATCAAGAGGATTGACGGTCAGACGGTTGGATCCGTTGTGATCGTCAGCTTCTAAGGAAAGGAGACAGACACAATGGCTTTTTGTACAGTAAGCATTGCCGGCGCGCAGAATGACAGCCGGTTTGGAAAATCCCAGTTCCCCATCAAGAGCTACATTGAGAAAAGGGGCGAGGGCTTTGAGCAGGAGAGCCTGCTGCCGCACCTGTTCCGCATGGATACCAGCCGCAACTTCGGCGAAAAGTACACCGGCGACACCGCCATGGATGACTTTGAGCCCGTGGGAGAGGGCGGCACCTATCCCGAGAACGACTTCGGCGAGAGCTACGCCCAGACCCTGGAGCACATGACCTGGAAGAACCGCTTTGTGGTCACCCGGGAGATGGCCGACGACAACAAGATCGGATCCATGAAGAAGAAAGCCAGCAAGCTGGTGACTTCCTATAACCGCACCCGGGAGAACTTCGGCCGGGCGCTGTATCTGGGCGGACTCTCCGGCACCACCGTGTCCTACAAGGGAAAGAAGTTCAAGACCAGTTCCGCAGACCAGCAGCCCCTGTTTTCAAAGGTTCATCCCAATCTGGTGGACAGCAAGAAACAGAGCAATCTGTACGCCGATGCGTTCTCCGTCACGGCATTGGACGCAGCCGAGGCAGCCATGCAGAACACCAAGGGCGATACCGGCGAGCTTCTGAGCGTGGCCCCGGACACCATTTGGATTCCCAATAATCCTGTCCTGAAGCGGACGGTATTTGGGGCCATCGGCGCGGATAAAGACCCCACCACTGCCAACAACGCCTTCAACTTCCAGTTCGGCAAGTGGAACGTGATGGTGGACCCGTACCTCACCTACATGATGAGCGTGATGGGCGTCACCGGCTCCCCGTGGTTCCTGCTGGACAGCAAGTTCTTTGAGGATCAGGACGGCCCGGTGTTCCTGGACCGCACCAAGTTGGATGTGAAATCCGTGGTCGACGACAACAACGACAACAATCTTTGGAACGGTTTTTCCCGCTGGACGGGAGGCTTCGTGGACTGGCGGTTCGTGCTGGCCGGCGGCGTCACTGGCGGATCGAACCTGTAAAACACACAACAAAAGCCCGGGGGACGCTCTCCCGGGCTTTTATGCAAAGGAGGGGTCTCGATGACCTGGGCAGAGATCAAACTGAAAACCTTGCAGCTGATGTTCTCCAATGAGACTGCGGAGCTGACGGAGGACGACGGAAACAAGGAGTACATCAATGCTATGCCGGGGGTATGCAACGATGCCCTGGACATGGTGACGGCGCTGATCCCCATTCGGGGCAAGTTTACCATCGCAATCTCAGCGGACGCGGCGGAGGCGGTGGAGGAAGCCGGGAAGCTGACGCTGCCGGTAAATACCACCGCGGCCTATCAGGTGGAGCTGAAGGACTACTGCACAGACTTCCGGGCGCTGGACTCTGACGAAATCTATCAGGATATCGACGGTACCCATCGGAACATGACGGAGTACAGCGTGGAGAATGGGAGCATTTTTGTACTGAGCGGGGCCGCGGCGGAGACCGTGACCATTTACTATCTCTGCTATCCAACGATGTTGACCTCCGCCACGGATGGAAAGACGGAGTTGAACGTCCCCCGGGAACTTGCGGAGCTCATTCCCCTATACATGGCATCCGAGCTTTACAAGGACGATGACCTCTCCATGGCGGTGCAGTACCGGAATGAATTTGAAGACGCGCTGCAAAAGCTCCAGAGCAGCTGCCGGAAGAGACCGGCCGGAAGCGGAAGCTACCGGAATACCACCGGCTGGTGGTGAGAAGAAGGGGAAACTGAATGAGCACCTTTTCAATCCCGGAAGGGGACAGCAAATACACAAAGGTCAACGAGTATTTTCGGGGCGTTGATCTGAACAACAGCCCCAGTAACGTGGATTTTTCACGCTCACCGTCCGCGCCGAACATGGTCCGGGATCAGGTGGGCAAGGTGCGCAAGCGGATGGGGTACACCACCGTGGCCACCGCTCCGAACGGCGGAAAGATCAACGGAGTGTTTACGCTGGGGACGACTCAGTTGGTACACGCTGGGACCAGCCTTTATAAACGCGAGGGAACCACCTTCACAGCATTGTGCGCTGACATGGCGGATGCATTCTCCGATGCGTTCCAATTCGACGAAAAGCTTTACATCCTTGATGGGACACATTTCCGGGTCTACGACGGGACCAGCGTGGCGCTGGTGAGCGCAAAGCCCTATGTGCCGACTATCATCATCAGCCGGAAACCAAGCGGCGGAGGGACGTCCTATGAGGCCCTGAACATGATCGGAAACAAATGGACGGAAACCTTTCTGGGAACGGCCACGGATACGGTGTATCAGCTGACCACCACGGATCTGGACAGCACCCCTGTGACAGCAGAGGTTTTAAACAGCAGCGGGGACTGGGTGGCAAAAACAGAGGGGACCGATTTCACCGTCAACCGCGCGGCGGGGACCGTCACATTCACAGCGGCACCGGGAGTATCGCCGGTGACGGGGCAGGACAACGTGAAAATCACGGCGTCCAAGGACCGGGCGACTCTGAGCAACATTGAAAAATGCACGCTCCACACGGTTTATGGCGTGGGCGGCGCGGCGGACAGAATCTTTCTTTCAGGCAACCTGGACAAAGCGGGATTTGACTGGTATTCGGGCTATGAAGACCCCACGTTTTGGCCGGACACCGGATACACCAAAGTATCCAGAGACGGCCGGAAGGTGGTGGGCTACGCCATCCTGGGAAGTACCCTTGCAACCTGCATGGACGGAGACGATGGGGAACGGAACGTGGTGGTGCGGCAGGGAAGCCTTGACGACAAGGGAGAGGCGCTTTTCAAAATCACTAACACCCTGATCGGCGAGTGCGCGGCGGCCCCGCACAGCTTCGCCTATATGGGCAAAGAGCCGGTATTTTTGACGAAGGCCGGGGTCTACGCCATCACGGCGGAGGAGCTGACCGGAGATAAGTACGCGCAGGAGCGCAGCTTCTTCATCCGAAACGCGCTGCGGGATGCCGCTGGGATTGCGGACGCGGTTGCGGTGGTGTACCGAGACTTCTACGTGCTGAGCGTGGGCGGGGACATCTACCTGCTGGACGGGCAGCAGAAGACCTATGAAAAGAACAACCCCTATTCAGCCTATCAGTATGAGGCCTATTTCTGGCCGAAGCTTAACGCCCGGTGCCTGTGGGTAGAGGGAGACGCGCTGTGCTTTGGGAAAGCCGATGGGACCATCTGCCGCTTTGCTGTGAACGTGGACGCCCCGGAGAGCTACAACGACGACGGAAAGGCCATCGAGGCATACTGGGAGACCAGCGATTTTAGCGGCAGGGTGATGTTTAAGAACAAAACCGTTACTGCCATTTCGGTGCTTCTGGCCGCGGCGGTGCTCACCGGCGTGAAGGTGGATGTACTGAAAAAGGGTATGTGGAGTCAGGTCTATGATTCCGGGGAAAAAGCCCGGTATTTTGACTGGGGCTACATTGAGTGGGCAAAGTTCGTATTCAGCACGGACCGGACGCCTCACACGCTGGTGGGGAAGACCAAAATCAAGAAAGTGGACAAGGTGCGGTTCCGACTGAAGAACAGCGAGAAGAACGAGCCGTTCGGCATCTATTCCTTCGGGCTTGAATGGAAAGAGCCGGGCAGCAACTACAAGCATTAAAGGGGTGATGATGTGTCACTGGAACATATCACAGAAGCTCAAATAGCCGCGGCGGGTGTTGCTTCGGCGCCGGACATCGTGACGGGAACACCGGCGGAGGTAAAAGCCATCTTCGACAATCTGGTGCGGGCGGTGGTTGCAACCTCAGTCAATCTTGTGATCGACGAGGTGACAAGACACGAGGCGGACACAGATAACCCGCACGCTGCGACAAAAGCGCAGGTGGGACTTGGGGCCGCGGACAACACGGCGGACACAGACAAGCCGGTTTCCGGGCCGCAGCAGACGGCACTGAGTCAAAAGGCGGACCGGGTGAATGTGCTGGAAAAAGGCAACACAACCGAGTTTACACCGACAGCTGACTATCACCCGGCAACGAAGAAGTATGTTGATGGTGTTG
>JAEWYA010000008.1 GCA_023395775.1 Bacillota bacterium | reverse complement strand
GTCCATGGGCATGATTATGCTGCCCCCGTCCATGATCTCCACCCCCTTCAAGCTGCTTTTGTTTATTGTACTCAACGGATGGGAACTGCTGTTCTCAACGCTGGTGCAGGGCTTCCATTAGAAAGGGGCGATGAGGGATGGATCTGAACGCGGGCGAAATTCTCCGACAGGGGATCTTTTTGGTGATCAAGCTGGCCGGCCCCATTCTGATTCTGAGCATGATCGTGGGTGTGCTGGTGGCTATTTTTCAAGCGGTCACACAGATTCACGACCAGACCCTGGGCTTTGTATTGAAGCTTCTGGTGACGGTTCTGGTGCTGTTTGTCGGAGGCGGCTGGATGATGAACTCGCTGGTGGAGTACAGCAAGTACCTGTTCACTCTGATGCTATAAAGCGGGGCGGTTCCATGATTGACTGGGGCAGGCTCACGCTGCTGTTTTACATTCTGATGCGGATGAGCGGCTTTGTGCTGTTCAATCCGCTGTTGGGTCGGCAAAACGTCCCCGGTATCTTCCGGGCGGGGCTGACTTTGACTCTCACGTGGTTTGTGGCGTCCTTCACGAAGGGAACTGTGCCCGTGCCGGTCAACCTGGTGGAGTTCAGCGTTAAGCTGGTGCTGGAGTTGGGCGTCGGGTTCATGGTGGGAATGGCGGTCCAGTTTTTTATTTATCTCATACCCCAGCAGGCCGGCGAGATCATCGACAATCAGATGGCCATGACCATGTCTCGGGAATATGACCCCGGTTCCCAGATCTCCATGTCCGTCTCCGGCACACTGTTCACCATTTTAATGACGCTGCTGTTCTTTACAACAAACGGCCATAACACCCTGCTTCGCATCTTGCTTTCCTCCGGGGAGATCGTCCCGTTTGGAGAGGCGGTGCTTGGAAAAGCCGCCATGCAGGCGGCGGTGGAGTTATTTATCGAGTGCTTTGTGCTGGCGGTTAAGCTGGCGGTGCCGATTCTGGCGGCAGAGCTGCTGGGGCAGATCGGAATGGGCGTTTTGATGAAGGTTATCCCCCAGATCAATGTGTTTGCCATCAACATCGAGCTGAAAATGATTATCGGGCTGGGCCTTATGATGCTGTTTATGTCGCCCATCAGCGAGTTTTTGCTGAATGCGGAGAACGAGATGCTTCTCGCCGTGCGGGATACGCTGACGACGCTGGCCCCATAGCGGGAACGGCTGCTGACAAAAGGGGGGAGCGTCTGTGCCGGAGGGCAATAAAACAGAAAAGGCAACCCCTAAAAAGCGACGGGACCAGCGAAAAAAGGGCAATGTCTTCCTCAGCAACGACGCGGTGGCCGTGACGACGCTGCTGGCCGGCTACATGACTCTGCGCATCACCATGAGCGGTGCTGTGGAGCATCTGAGCAACTTTTTCCGCCTGTGCATGCAGACGGCCCAGAGCCTCTCCGACTCCTCTTTGGCGGGACAGCTTCCGGAGCTTCTCAAGGAAGGCGTGTATACCCTTTTTATGGCGATTGGGCCCACCGTGCTGGTGATCGTGGCAGCGGCCATGGGGTCCACGTTTCTCCAGACCCGCCTGCTGGTATCAGGGGAGTCCATCCAGCCCAAATTCAGCCGCATCAACCCCATGGAGGGCTTTAAAAAACTATTTTCCCTGCGCAGCGTTGTGGAGGCCGGTAAGGGCGTCATCAAGATCGCCATTCTTCTGGCCATCATCTATCACTTTATCAGCGGCTGCATAACGGCTTTTGTCAACTATATGAACACGGACATCTCCGCGGTCTGCGGCGATATTCTCAGCCGCCTGAGCAGTATGATCCTCCAGATTATCATCGCGTTTATCGCCGTCGCCGGCGCCGATTTCTACTATCAGTGGTGGGATTACGAGCGTCAGATGCGCATGACGAAGCAGGAGGTCAAGGAGGAGTACAAGCAAACCGAGGGAGATCCCCTGATCAAAAGCAAAATCCGCGAGGCTCAGCGCAAAATGTCCCAGTCCCGCATGATGCAGCAGGTGCCTCAGGCGGACGTGGTTATTCGAAACCCCACCCATGTGGCGGTGGCTCTTAGGTACAAGCCGGAGCAGGACAGCGCTCCCGTGGTGATGGCAAAGGGACTGGATGAGCTGGCGCTGCGCATTGTGAAGGTGGCGGAGGAAAACCATATCCCAACGGTTGAAAACGTTCCTCTGGCCCGCTCCATCTATGCCTCCGCCGATCTGAACCGGCAGATTCCCCCGGAACTGTACGGTGCGGTGGCGGACGTTCTGGTGTACATCTACCGCATGAACAACCGAGACCTGAGCAAGGAATTGAGCAAGAAGGACTAAAGCGGCTTAAAACGCCGCAGTCGGACAGGCCCGGGAGCATTTCAATTGAAAATAACACAGGAAAGGCGGCGCTGCAATGAGACGGATTTCCAACAACATCATATCCATCTTCGTGGTCGTGGTCGTCCTGTTTTTGATCTTGCCGCTGCCCACGCAGCTGATGGATATCCTGATTATCATCAACATCTCGCTGTCCATCGTGATCCTGCTGATTACGATGAATATCTCCGACGCGCTGGAATTTTCCATCTTTCCCTCGCTGCTGCTGGTGACAACCCTGTTCCGATTGGGACTGAACGTGTCCTCCACCCGGCTGATTCTCTCCAACGGCGGCTATGCGGGTACGGTCATCAAGGCCTTCGGCCAATTGATTAC
Organism: Bacillota bacterium; assembly: GCA_023395775.1. GTDB lineage: Bacteria > Bacillota > Clostridia > Oscillospirales > Oscillospiraceae > Oscillibacter. The sequence continues at coordinate 23,753 of JAEWYA010000008.1, read as the reverse complement.
CCGCGGAAACATCGTAATCGGCATCATCATCTTCCTGATCATTGTGCTGATGCAGTTTATCGTCATCACCAAGGGCGCCGAGCGCGTTGCCGAGGTGGCCGCCCGGTTCACTTTGGACGCCATGCCCGGCAAACAGATGGCCATTGACGCGGACCTCTCATCCGGTCTCATCAACGAGCAGGAGGCGAGAGCCCGCCGGGAAAAGGTCCAGCGTCAGGCGGATTTTTACGGCGCTATGGACGGCGCCACGAAGATTGTCAAGGGCGACGCGGTGATGAGCCTCATCATCACCATGATTAACTTTGTGGCGGGCTTGATTATCGGCATGGTGCAGGGGGGCGGGGACTTCAGCAGCGTTGTGCAGGTCTATTCCATCGCCACCATCGGCGACGGTCTGGTGTCTCAGCTTCCCGCCCTGATGATCTCCACCGCCACCGGCATGATCGTCACCCGCAGCGTGTCCGAGGGAAGCCTCAACAGCGACGTGCTGCGGCAGTTCAAAGCCCAGCCCCGGGCCATCATGGTGGCGGGCGTCGTGCTGCTGTTTTTGGCTGTCATGCCCCAGACGCCTCATCTGGCGCTGCTTTTGGTGGGTGTGACGCTTTTGCTCCTGGGACGCCGCGGCCTTCAGAGAATGGAGAAGGAGAAGGCGGAGCAGGCCGTTCAGGAGGCGAAGGCCAGGGAACCCGCCGAATCCGCCAAGGCCCCCAGCGAGAACGAGTATTACAAGGATATCAACAACATCTATTCTCTGCTGGATGTGGAGCCCGTTGAAATGGAGTTTGGATACAGCCTGATTCCTCTGGTGGACGAGGCGCGGGGCGGACGGCTCATCAGCCGCATCGTCATTTTCCGCCGCCAGTATGCGCAGGATATGGGCTTTGTGGTTCCGTCGGTGCGGCTGCACGATTCCGCAACCCTGGGGACGAACCAGTACGTGATCAAGATCAAGGGCGAGGAGATCGCCCGAGGCGAGATCCTCGTGGACTATTATCTGGCGCTGGAGCCGTCGGCTCCCAGCGGCGAGATCGACGGCATCGAGACCATCGAGCCGGCGTACGGCATTCCCTCACGGTGGATTCTGCCGGAAAGCCGGGAGATGGCGGAAATTTACGGATATACCGTCATCGACCCCCTCTCTGTTATGCTGACCCACCTCTCCGAGACCATTAAGAAGCACGTATATGAGCTTTTGGACCGGGAGGAGACCATCCGGCTGGTGGAGAATCTGAAAAAGGCGGCGCCCCAGTTGGTGGAAGAGACAATTCCCAATACCATCTCCTACGGGATGCTGGAAAAGATTCTGCGGAACCTCCTCAAAGAAGGCGTTCCCATCAAAAATTTGGGCACCATCGTGGAGACTGCGGCGGACGCCATGAACAACACCCGGGACACGGACCTGATCACCGAGGCGGTTCGCGGCTCCCTGACCCGGACCATCACCCGCCGCTTCTGCGAGCATGGACAGCTTCGGGTGGTAACGCTGGACGCCGAGGTGGAAAAGCAGATTGTTGGGTCCCTCACCAAAAATGAGCAGGGCGTCTATCTCGCCATGGGCGCGGATATGATGCAGCTGATCGTTTCTCAGCTGGGCGAGAGCGTCAAGAAGTTCGCGGAGCTGAGCCAGACGCCCATTATCCTTACAAGCCCCGTTATCCGCGTGTACTTGAGCCGGATGCTGTCCCAGTTTTATCCGAACTTATACGTGCTGTCCTTTAATGAGATCACTACGGATATTCAGATTCAGGCGCTTGGCAACATCACGATGCAGCACAAAAAGGAGACGGTGGAAAAGACCTAACAGGGCCTCTCAATTGCGATTGCGGAGTACCGCGTCTGTACTTTCAGAAAGCTTGCCGAAAGGATAGGTCAGGAAGATGAGCGATACGGCTTTGGCTAAAAATTTAACAGCAGAAGCCGCCGCGCCCGCTGTCCTGATGGAGCGGGAGATCAAGGCGCTGCCCACGGACGAGCTGCTGAGCCTCTATAAGCGCACGGGGATTCAGGAGTATAAATGGCCGCTGGTGCTGCGGTATGAAGGGCTCATCAAGAGCATTGCACTGCAGATTTGCGGCGTGTACAGCGGATTTGCACAGGTGGACGACATCGTGAACGAAGGAATCATCACCCTGATGAATTCCGTGGACAAATTTGACCCGGAAAAGGGAACGAGGTTCGAGACCTATGTGTCCAAGCGCATCCGGGGTATGATCATTGACCTGGCCCGGCAGCAGGACTGGCTGCCCCGCAGCGTGCGCAAGCGCTCCCGGGAGATTGATCAGGCAGTGAATAACCTCTGCAATCGCCTGAACCGATTCCCTACCGACCGGGAGATCGCCGAATATATGGGGCTGAGTATGGACAAGTACCGCGAGGATGCGGCGGCCACGGCTCTTTGCAACATCGTCTCGCTGGAGGCCATCTTTGAGCGCCGGGGCGAGGGTGACACGGGAATCTCCCTCGCGGCGGGGGAAGCGGACTTGCCTGAGGCAAGCGTCCAGCAAAAGGAGCTGCGGGAGCAGCTCAGCGCCGGTATCCGGACGCTGCGGGAGAATGAGCAGATGGTGCTGTCTCTCTATTACGAGCGTGGGCTGAACATGAAGAATATCGCGCATGTCATGGAGATCAGCGAGCCGCGCGTGTCGCAGATTCACAGCAGGGCAATCCAAAAATTACGCGCTTATCTGGACCCCTATATGGGTGGGAAGCCGGAGCGCAGCAAGAAGCGGGAGTGATCGAATGTTCAAGGGATTCTATAATCTGACCTCCGGGATGCTGTCCCAGGGCAAGCGGCTGGATGTGATCTCCAACAATATGGCGAACGTGGCCACCGCGGGCTATAAGTCGGATACCTACGTCGACAGCACTTTTCGGGAATACATGGTCAGCCGCGTCGGGAATAAGGACAAGAGTAATACCGCCGAAATCGGCCCCGCCAGCTACATTTTGGCCCCCGGTCGGCTCTATACCGACTATACGCAGGGGGTGCTGGAGGAGACGGGGATGCCGCTGAATTTCGCCATTCAGGGCGACGGTTTCTTTGCCGTCCAGACCGGAAACGGAGTGGCCTATACCCGGTCGGGCTGCTTCGCCCTGGACGACGAGGGGTATCTGTGTCTGCCGGACGGCAGCCGGGTCCTGGACCCCGACGGGAAGGAGATCCCCCTGAATACCGACAAGATCAAAGCGGATGCTTCCGGCGCGATCTATACGGAAAGCGGTCAGTTTTTGGGACAACTCGGCGTCTATTCCTTTAACGACAACACCCAGCTTCAGCGCAACGCCCAGGGCTACTTTACCGGAGGCGGAGCGCAGGCCGCGGCGGGCGTCACGGTCCGCTGGAAGGCGCAGGAGCAGTCCAACATTGATCTCATCCAGCAAATGACTGGCATGATCACGGCTCAGCGGGCGTTTCAAAGCGCCGCGGAGGTGAGTAAAATGTACGACCAGCTGATGACCAAGGCGGCCACCAACCTGGGCAACGTTTAAGAGAGGCGGTGAGCGGATTTGAACAGTTCTTTTTTTACCGCCGCGGTGGGCGCGGCACAGCAGCAGTACCGGATGAACGTGCAGGCGAACAACATTGCCAACGTGAATACCTATGGCTTTAAGGCTCAAAAGCCCACCTTTGCATCGCTGATGTACGGCAACGTGAACGGCATCAACGGCCAGCAGCTTCCCCGGGGCTCCGGCGCGAAGATGGCCATGGACGGAACGGATTTCAGCGGCGGCGCCCTCGCCAATACCGGCCGCGCCCAGGACTACGCCATCATCGGCGAGGGATTTTTCGGGCTCTATGACCCCACCAGCGGCGAGGTGTCTTACACCCGGGACGGGTCCTTTACTCTTTCGGAGTTTCACCGCCAGAAGCGCACGGACGACGGAAGCGAGGCGGAGTTGGACGAAAACGGCCAGCCGGTGATGGAGACGGTATATATGCTCTCCGACGGATTGGGCCGGTTTGTCCTGAACAACCGGGGCGCGGTGACGGAGGTCACGGACCCGGAGGCGAAGCAGCCGGTGGGGGTATTTGACTTCACCAACACCGACGGAATGACCCGCACAAGCGAGAATCGCTATATCCCCACGAACAAAAACGGACAGGTACGCTTCGGCACGGGAACGGTTCAGCAGGGTTCGCTGGAGGCTTCCAACACGGATTTGGCGGAACAAATTACAAAAGTGATTGAAGCGCAGCGCTCTTTCAGTTATAATTTGAAAATGGTAACCACATCGGACGAGCTTGAGAGCACAGTGAATAATCTGAGATCCTAAATTGCGCTCCTGGTGAGGAAAGGGAAATCGTATGGAGATTAAAAATTACGAAGACCTGAGCGGGTTGGAGATCGACACACTCAAGGAAATCGGGAGCATCGGCACTGGGAACGCCGCCACGGCGCTGTCCCAGCTGATCGGCAAGGAAGTACGGATCACGCTGCCGGAGGTGCGCATCATGGGGTATAACGAAGCCATCGAGTGGATCGGCGGTCCCGAGGCCATCACGGCGGGCGTCTTGAGCCAGTTGGGCGGCGAAATCAACGGGATCATGCTCTCCGTGCAGCAGATGGACTTTATCAATCTGGTGCTCTCCAATGTACTGGGCCGGTCGGTGATGGATTTTAACCAGCTGCAGGAGATGCAGATTTCCACTCTGGTAGAGGTGGGCAACATTATGATCTCCACGTTTATCAACGCGCTCAGCGGCCTGGCCGATATTTCCATCAAGCTGACGGTGCCGGCCTTTGCGGTGGACATGCAGGGCGCGATCCTGACGGTGCCCATGGCGGCTTACGGCGGCCAGTCGGACTACATCATGACCATTGGCGGCAACTTCATATGCGACAACAGGCAGGTCCCCTGCCGGCTGCTGCTGTCGCCGGATATTCGGTCTCTCAATTTCCTTCTGCGAAAGTTGGGCGTAATGGATGAATGACAAGCTGATCGTCGGAATCGCTGATATGAAAATGGCTGGAGACGGTGAGAAGCTGATTACCTATGCGCTGGGTTCCTGCATTGGAATATGTCTCTATGAGCCGCAGCTGAAGCTGGCCGCACTGATTCATATCATGCTGCCGCTGAACATGGAGACCGGGCGGAAGAATGCCTACAAATACGCCGACACCGGCATTCGCACCACTTTGCGGGAGATGGAGATGAAGGGCGCCCGCCGCGCCGCCATCACGGCAAAGATCGCCGGCGGGGCACGGATGTTCGAGGTTTCCGGCGGCAGCCTCGGCAATATCGGCCAACGCAACAGCGAAAGCGTGCATCAGATTCTACGGATGGAAAAGATCCGGCTGGTCTGGGAGGATGTGGGCGGCACCATTGCCCGCACGATGGAGTTTGACAGTGCCACGGGAAATGGAACCATCCGTTCCTACGGACATCCGGAGGTCAGATTCTGATTTGGTAGTTTATAGAGGGGCGGCCCTCTAAATTAAATAAACAGTGTGTGCTGCGCCGGGAACCGACACGCCTGCGGGGACGGAAAACTTCCGGCCTCAGGGCGAGCACCGCGAAAGGAATGAGTGTTACGGGACAGAATAACAGTAATATCCTGTTGGAATCGGGAACCAATGAGATCGAGATCATGGAGTTTACGATCAATGAGAATCTGTTTGGCATCAATGTGGCCAAAGTCCGGGAGATTATGCTGTCCGCGCCGGTGAAGGCCATGCCCCACGTCCACCCGGCGGTGGAGGGCATCTTCAAGCCCAGAGACCGAGTGCTCACCGTGATTAACCTGCCGAAGTATCTGACCGGCACGGATGTGGAACAGCAGCCCAAGGATCTATTTATCGTCACGAATTTCAACAAGATGTACATTGCCTTCCGGGTCCACAGCGTGGTGGGTATCTGCCGCATCTCCTGGCGGGACATTCAAAAGCCGGACAATGCGATTTCCGGAGGGGCCGATGGTGTGGCCACCGGCATCGCCCAGTGCGGAGACGATCTGGTGACGATTCTGGACTTTGAAAAGATCGTGGCAGAGATCGCCCCGGAGACCTCCATCCAGATCAGCGAGATTGACCAGATGGGTCCCCGAAAGCGCAGCAGCCAGCCTGTTTATATTGCGGAGGACTCCACACTCCTGAGTCAGATGATTCAGGAATCTCTGGGTAAGGCGGGTTACACCAACCTACACATGTATCCCAATGGCCAGGAGCTGTGGGATACACTGGTACAGATGAAGGCCCGGGGGACTGCGCCGGGGGAAGTGGCGCTGGTGATCACCGATATCGAAATGCCCCAAATGGACGGGCATCGCCTGACAAAGCTCATCAAGGACGATCAGGTCCTCCGCAAGATCCCGGTGATTCTGTTTTCCTCTCTGATCTCCGAGGAAATGAGGATCAAGGGCAAGCAGGTTGGCGCCGATGAACAGCTCTCCAAGCCGGAGATCGGACATCTGGTGTCTGTCATGGATCAGCTTTTAAAAGAGACCGCCTCGGCTCAAAAAGCATGAAAGCGAATGAATGTGCATGAAAAAGGATCGAAACAAAAATAAATACATTGTCCGCCAGCCGATCCGAAATGCGCAGAAACAAACAATCGGATATGAGATCTTATATTACGGAGAGAATCAGGCTTTCGGAGGACTGCTGAACGACAAGGAGTTTGCCGCCGCAGATACCGTGTACAATTTTTTGATCCAGAATACGGACAAGATTTTAAAGGGTTCCTTTTACTTTATGACCTTCACGGCGACGTTGCTTTTGAAAAAGACTCCGGACCTGTTTGACCGGTCGGAGTTGGTCATTCAGATCGACGACAGCGTCATCATTCACCCTGCGGCTCTGGCCGCGGTGCAGGAATACGCATCCAAAGGATACCGCATCGCGGTAAACGAGTTTCAGTTTCTGCCCCGGTATCTGGGGCTTTTGGATAGTATTGACTATCTGAAGCTGAACTTTGCCGCGATGAGCGAGAAAAAGCTCAGAAATGTGATCGAGATCGCTCACAGCCTGAAAAAGCTGTGCATTGCCATCAACATCGACACAGAGGAGCTTTATCGTAAGGCGGAAGAGCTGGGCGTGGACGCAATGGAGGGTACCTACGTCGCCGAGAAGCTGGCAACCAAGACCCACAGCAGCGGCTATATGCAGAGCAATTTCTTCCGCCTGATTATCGCCATGAGCCGAGAAGAGCCGGAGATCAGCGAGGTGGAGGAGATGATCTCCGTGGACGCCACGCTCAGCTATGCGCTGCTGCGCCTGGCAAATTCCTGCTACTTTGCCCGCCGTCACCGGGCCACCACTGTGCGTCAGGCCATTATGACCGTGGGACTGAACCAGCTGCGCCAGTGGGTGTATCTCCTCAGCGCCAACAATGCGGAAAATGAGATGGACAAGGATTCTGAGGAGTTTTTGAAGCTGTCCCTCCTGCGGGGCACCTTCTGCAGCAAGCTGATGAAGTATGCCACCGGCATGCCGATCTCCAGCTCCGACGCGTACCTGATGGGCATGTTCTCCACGCTGAATTATCTGATCGATGCGCCGATGGAGGAAATTCTTGCACAGATCCCGGTTCCGGAGGCGGTCAAGGCCGCGCTGCTGCGCCGCGAAGGCAAGGCAGGCCAGCTGTTTGAACTGGCCCTGTGCTATGAACAGGCGAACTGGAACGGTGTTGCAGCCGCCACAGAGGCGCTTGGAATACCGGCGAATCTGCTGACCGGCACGTATTTCGCCTGTGTGGACGATGTAAACAGCATCTGGGCACAGGTGACCAACCCCCGGCCGGACAACACCTGAACGGTCCGATTTTTGAGTCTCATCAAAAAAGCCCCGGCGCAGAATGCGCCGGGGCTTTTTCCAATGTTTTCACACCATCGCGGCTCACAACCAGGCTAAAAAAATCAGTGCCGCGGATTTTCTATGACCACCCGGCATGCCGAAATGATCTGCGAAATCACCGCCGCGTTGTAGTGGTTTTCGTATGCGGAATAAAGGAGCTTCTGGCTTTGCCGGAGCACAATGTACTTTGGCTCCAGATGACTCAGCGCCAACGCCTTTACATCGGCCAGGCATCGGCTGCAGGGGCACACGCCTAAAAGCTGGATATACTTGGGCGCTTTTTCATCCACAAGCGCCTGCATGATGTTGATGTATTCAATTCCATCGCCCTCTTCTGCCTGCGAGGGGCTGCTATTCTGCCGAACGGGAAGTGCGGACTGCGCCTTAACGGATGAAATCGGCGGCTGGGACGCAGCGGGAGAAGCCGAGGGAGATGCCGACGCCGCAGGTGCGGTGTTGCTGACTTGTACGGTCTCGGGTTGGAAGACGGAAAACGAATCATCCTCTCCTCGGGCCAATTCTTCGCTCAGGGCCTCCCGTATTTGGTCGGAGAGCTCTTCCGGGGCGTGCTCCACCTCCACCACGGTGGAAGAGACCGCCGGGGACGGAGGGGGCGGCGGGGTCGCGGCCGGTGCCGGAGCAGCGGCGGGAATGTCCTCGGCCTCCTGTCCGGCCGTAATCACATTCAATACATGAGCGGTTTTATTTGTGATTTTCCTGTTGGCGGGCATGATGGGTTCCTCCTGTTTGCAAACTGCCTCACCGACTGTCTTTCTGCTCCCGCAGCAAAGAGGTAATTTCAGAGGTGAGATGCTGGAAATCTTCAGCGGGCTTGGAGTTGGGCGCGTAACTCAGAATGCTTTCTCCGTGGGCCGGCGCCTCCGCCACAGCAATGCTGGAGCGAATCACGGTTTTGAATACGCTGGTGTTCAACTGCCTGGCAATCTGGTCGGCCATCTCGCTGACCTCGCGGTTCAGCGTCAGGCGGGCGTTATATTTGTTCAGCAGAATACCCAGCACATTCAGCTTTGGATTATAGCACTCCTGGACGGTATTGATCGTATCCTTGATCTGGGCCACGCCTAAAAGACTCAGAATTTCCGGTACCATGGGGATGACAAGGTTGTCGGATGCCACATACGCATTGACAGTCAGAACATTCAAAGCGGGCGGCGTATCGATGATGATGTAATCGTACCGGCTTGACACGCGGACCAGTTCGCCGCGCAGCATAAGCTCGCGGCCTGTGCGGTTAAATTCCAACTCTGCCGCGGACAGCAAGATATTGGCAGGGAGAAGGTCGATCCCGTGAGAGGAAGTAATGGCCTCTTCGATGGTGACGCGGCCCTTAAATAAATCGTAGACCGTAGCGCAGTTCTCGGTGTCCAGGCCGAGACTGAAGCTCAAGCTGCCCTGCGGGTCGAGATCCACACCGAGGACCCGCTGCCCCCGCTCGTAAAGTGAACACAGCAGCGCAGCGGCGGTAGTGGTTTTACCGACGCCGCCCTTCTGATTTGTGATTGTGATAATCGTAGCCAAAAGAACTCCCCCATCGAATAAAAAACTTTGACGAAACCCTTAACTTTAATATACTATATGTCGATAAAAAAGTATAGAGTTAGAAGTAAATTTTCTTTATATGCCGCCTCTAAATAGATTTCCCTACATGCGAAAGTGAAAGGAGCGATCATTATGTCATCCGTCAGCGGGGTTACCAGCAGTAATTCCAGCAGTATATACGGCAGCCGGAACGTCCTGTCCGGTCTCGCCACAGGATTGGACACGGAGTCCATGATCAAAAATGCCGTCAGCGGCTATCAGACCAAAATCTCATCCTTACAGCAAAAGCAGACCAGTCTGACATGGCAGCAGGAGGCGATGCGCAATGTCTCCACCCCCATGATCAAATTTGCGCAGAAATACACGTCCTATACCTCGTCCACGAACCTGCTCAGCGCCAGCTTCTTCAACAAGGCAGTGACCACCACTTCCAACGGTGCTAATGCCGCTCGGGTCTCCGCCACCGGCAAGACCACCAGTGATGTACAGATTCTGGGCGTAAAGCAGCTGGCCACCAATGCCTCTTACAGTATTTCTGCCGCCGCATTGAGCCTTGGCGGGAGTTCCGGGGCGGCCACCATCACCGGCAGCGAAAATTTGATCCTGACCGGGACAAAGAACCTGAGCAACGTCAGCGGCACCATGACCCTGACCTACGGCACCAGCCGTACCATCGACCTGAGCTTTGACGATCTTGAAACCTATAATACCGCAGAGAGCTTTGTAGCCGCCATCAACAGCAAGCTGGCCAGCACCGCGGTGACCAATTCCAGCGGCGAAAGCGTGGCCGCAAGCACGATGGTAAAGGCCACGCTGGACAACGGAACGGTGACGTTTACCGACAATCAGAACGCCGGCAATACTGTAACCATTACCGACGCCACCGGAAAGCTAAAAGGTACTCTGGGGATAGACCCGTCTGCAAAGGCATCCTCCTTTACCATGCCTGACGCGGCCAGCCTGGTGGATACCACTGGTACCGTGGGCAGTTATCTATCGGGAAAGATGTTCTCCATGACGGTGGACGGAAAGACCAAGACCATCACCATGCCTACCTATGACAATGATCCTGCACATTTTATTACTGGACTGAACACCGCCGTACAAAGTGCGTTTGGAAGCAATGTCAAGGTTGAGCTGGATGGCTCGTCCAAGCTGAAGATCACCGGCCAAGCGGGCTCCGCCATCTCCATTTCCGCCACCGAAGATGTGGGAAAGACCCTGGGCCTTGGTGGCAGCATAGCCACCAGCTATCTCAACACCGGCAAGACGCTGGGAGATCTACTACATAGGACAGAGGCTGTTGGCTCTATAAATGAGACCTTGGAACTGAATGGAGCCAGCGTTACCGGTACGGCCCTGAAATCCACCACCGCCATCACGCTGAACAAGGACACCGGCAAATATTACGACGCGGACGGTAACCTGACCGACAAAGACGGCAACCGCCTGGGCAGAGACGGCAAGCAGCTCTATGGCTATGAGTTTGAAATCAGCGGAAAGACGCTGACGTTTACCCGGGATACCTCCATGGAGTCCGTACTGACCGCCATCAACTCCAACAGTGTTGGGCTGACCGCCAACTTCTCCAAGACCACCAACATGTTCCAGCTCAGCACCCAAGAGACCGGCACCGCCAACCAGATCGCGATCAACGACACCATTACCGGTTCTACAAAGACCAATCTGGCGGCCCTGCTGTTCGGTGCGGTCAACGATTCCGACGGGACTGCCGCTGGTATAGTCACCTCCGGGTCGTATACCAAGGGCACCGACGCCATTCTCAGCATGAGCGTCAACGGCGTTAAGATGAATGACATTACCCGCATGGACAACAACTTCAACGTGGACGGCCTGTCCGTTACCCTCAAGGGGACGTTCGGGTACTCCGAGGATGAGAAAGACGGTGACGGGAACGTTGTCACGGCCGGTACGCTGCAGGCGGGAACCGAAGCCGTCTCGTTTACCACCACCGCCGACTCGGACAAGATCGTGAGCACGATCACCGACATGGTCAAAGACCTCAACGACATCCTGAAATCGGTGCACGACGCATACTCCACCACGCCCAACTACAAAACAGACAAGAGCCGCTATGAGCCCCTGACCGACGACGATAAGGAGGGCATGTCGGACTCCGAGATCGAGAAGTACGAGGAAAAGGCAAAGCAGGGGATTCTGTTCAACGACAGCGATCTTTCCAGCCTTTACAGCAAGCTGATTTCTGCCATAACCCCCGGCGGATCGGCTACCAGCGCCCTTTCAAAAATTGGGATCTCCACTTCTTATTCCGATGGCGTCACCTCCGTCAAGGTGGACGAGGACGCCTTGCGGGATGCGCTGAGCAACGATCCGGACAGTGTGCGCGACGCGTTTACCTCCACCACCGGAAGCAGCGGGCTGATGGTGAACGTCAGTAAGGTGGTGTCGTCTTACGCCGCTACCACCGGCTCGACCAAGGGCATTCTGGTGCAGAAGGCCGGTTCCATCTATTCGCCCCTGTCGCTGCTGAGCAATAGCCTGCAGGATCAGATCGACAACTATGACGATGATATTACCAAATGGCAGGATAAGCTCTCGGATAAGGTTGATTATTACACGAAGATGTTTACGCGGCTGGAGACGCTAACCAACTCAATGAATTCCCAGAGTTCCCTGATCTCCGGCATGATGGGCAGTTAAGACGGCGAACCGCAGTGAGAGAGTCACGAACGAGAAAAATGGAGGAACAGGCATGGAAGCACAGGGGTATCAGCAGTATAAGCAACAGTCGGTCAATACCATGACGCAGGGCGAGCTGCTGATCGTTCTCTATGATGAGTTGGTCAAGCGGGCCGCCCGCGCGGGCATCGCTCTGGACCAGAAGGACTATCCGCTTTTTGAGGCGTCGGTGGACCGGTGTCTTGATATTTTGCACTATCTGGACGACACGCTGGACCGTCAGTATCCGATCAGCGCGGAGCTGCACCGGCTGTACGATTTCTTCTGTTACGATTTTAACCGCGTAAAGGCTGGGCGAAATCAAGAGGAGTTGTCCAAGCTGTGCCCCATGGTGACGGATCTGCGGAATAGTTTCCGCGCGGCGGAAAAGAACTCGTCTGAGCGATGAGCAGGATATGGGAGGAGGCCCTGGCCGAGCTGCTTGCGCTGGAGCGCAGGATTTTTCGAAAGTTCAACGAGACGCTGGGAATTACACGGGAACTGGCGGAGGCAGTGGACCGGGAAGATCAGGTGTCCGTAAAAATGCTGCTTTCCAGCAGGCAGGCTCCGCTGCTGGAGCTGCAGGAGCTGAATGCCGCGGTGGAATTGAAGCGCTGCGATCTCAGCGGCGAGGACGAGGCAGCGTTTGATCGCCTCATCACAAAGCATGGCACGCCGCAAACGCCGGCGGAGAATGAAGTAGCGGAACAGATGGCGTTGAACCGCCGGATTCTGGAACAGTTGGCGGAATTGGACCGACGGGTCAATGAAAAGCTCTGCCGGGAGAAATCGGTTTATCGGAAACGCTGATGCGCATTCTGTTAAAAAGAGAAGCGGCAGAGGGAATCCCCGTCTCGGGGCGGCCCTCTGCCGCTTTGTGTTTGATCTGTCTGCCCGTCACGGCTCCGACGGGGAGAGAAGCCACAATGGGGCTCCATTGTTTCGGCTTTTGGACAGCTCGTCCAGAATGATCTGAGGGTCCCATACAGTGAGGCTTCTGTCCCGGCTGTTGGGGTCGGCCACCAGAATACTGCCGTTCAGAGTGACTCCCCGCAAAAGGATGAAGTGCCCGCCATTGGTGAAGTGCCCCTTTGACATCAGGGCCACGGCTACCTTCCCAGTCGCCAGTTCCAGCCGCAGGCGTTCTGCATCGCAGTCGGGGAGAGATTCCGCCTTCAATCCGTAATCTGCGGCCGCGCCGCCCACGATGGAGAGATAGGACCCGCCGTGCCGCGCCCAGTATCCGTTTTCCACGGACCACTGCGCCATTTCTTCCGGGTTTACCGTCTGGCCCGTCAGGCTGGAGACTGCCATTGCCAGGGTCGTGGGTCCGCAGCCGTATTGCCCCAGGTGGTCTTTCCCGTAGGGCTGGTCGCACCAGGCGGCATCCGCCTGATTATAGTAGACGATCTCGCGGTTCCCGCCGGTGAGAATCTCCCCGGATTCCCGCTGTTCCAACGCGGTAATGGTGGGGTCAGCGGGCGCGGTGAGCTCTGTGTCAGGTTCCACAGCGGCTTGGTCTTCCAGAGGCTCCGCCTCATTCTTCTGGAGTGCCCCGGCAGTGCGGGAGACGTAGGATACCGCCTTGTCCCAAGCATAGGAAACGCCGCCCGATACTGCGGACCATGTGGAGGAGGCGGCTTGCCGCACAGGGGTGACAATTGTCTTGTACAGCGCCGGATCGGCGATCCGGCACGCGGCCAGTTCCACTCCGCCAATGCAGAGAACGGCCAGCAGGGAGATGGCAGTGATTTTTTTAAAGTAGGAGCTGCGCCGCATAAACTGCCGCCTCCTTTTTAAAATTCCAGAAAAATTAGGGCTTTTCAGATTGCAAATTTTGTATTATGATAGAGTACATAAAAAAGCGAAAATGCAGTTATCCCGCCGTAGTTGTCACGTTCCCGAGAGCCTCACCGCTTCCGGGAGAGGGGTAATGGAAGGTCGCAATATAGGATGACACCCAGATTATAACAGATGTCGAGGAAAATGTATAGTTTTTAACTGCCGCCGGGATGCGGCAGAGATGGAGAACAAGCCTGATGCCGACGATCGAATTGAAACAAGCAACAAAACGCTATCGCATCGAACACGGACGGCTTGAAGCTGTCAGCGGCATCAACCTCACGATCCGTCAGGGAGAGTTCGTGTTTGTGGTGGGCAGCAGCGGCGCGGGGAAGAGCACGCTGCTGCAGCTGATTGCCGGACAGATCCGCGCGGACGAGGGCCTGGTGCTGCTGGACGGTGTGAATGTGGCGCCGCTGCCGCTGTTCCCCTCTGCAAGGCTCCGCCGGAACTTCGGATATGTCGCGCAGGAGTCACATCTGATGCGGCGGCGCACGGTCAATGAAAATCTCATCATGGTGGCCCGGGTCAGCGGCCTGACACGGGAGAAGAAACTGATGGAGCGGACGCAAAAGGCCCTGAGCATTGTGGGCCTGGGCGGCCTGGGTGAGAAGTACCCCGGAGAACTCTCCATCGGACAGGCCCGGCGGGTGGAGCTTGCCAGGGCGCTGATCAACAGCCCGCCGATTCTGGTTCTGGATGAGCTGACCGCCAATTTGGATGAGGACAACATCTGGGACATGATGCATGTGCTGACGGAACTGAACCGGCAGGGGACCACGGTGGTCATGGCCACGCATGCCAGCATGTTTGTCAACATTATGCACCGACGGGTGGTGACGCTGGTGGATGGCCGGGTTGCCGGCGACGTGGCTGGCGGACGGTACGGAGAGCTCAAAGAGCGAAAATCAAAATTTACTCTAAATCATTGAAAGCGTATGAAAGAGCGCTGCTGCCGACGACTCCAGTTTGATCACTGTGGCAGAAAGAGTCCATCGGCAGCGGCAGTGATGGGTGGAAAATACGAAAAGATAGCGGACATTGCGCCGAAAAAAAACGGTGCGGCCGCAAGCACAAGGGGGTGATCCACCGTGGAAGAAGTACGCGGAGAACAGGGACAGGATATGATTTTTGCGCTGGACATCGGTACCAGAAGCATCATTGGCATGGTGGGCCGGGCGGAAAACGAGCGGATGCACATTTTGGCCGTGGAAAAGCAGGAGCACAGCAAGCGCGCCATGATCGACGGCCAGATTGAGGACATCGTCCAGGTGGGCAAGGTTGCTGCGGAGGTGACCGCCCGGCTGGAAAAACGGCTGAACTGCAAGCTGACGCGGGTATGCATCGCTGCCGCAGGGCGTGCGCTGCATACGGAGTCCGGCCACTTTGAGCTGGAACTGCCGGAGGTCCGGCGGGTCAGCAACGATCTGATCGGTCAGCTGGAGGCGGGGGCCGTGTCCAACGCTGAAGCCGCCCTGAACAAGAGCGGCGAACGGCTGGGCCGGTTCTATCTGGTTGGATACACTGTCTCGCGCTATCTTCTGGATAACTATCCCCTTTCCACGCTCCGCGGCCACAACGGCCAGAAACTGGAGACGGATGTGGTGGCTACCTTCCTGCCCGCCGAGGTGGTGGACAGCCTGTACTCTGCCATGCAGGCAGCGGAGCTGGAGGTGGTCAGCCTGACGCTGGAGCCCATCGCCGCCATTAACGCCGCCATCCCGTCGGAGCTGCGGCTTTTGAACCTGGTCATGGCGGACATCGGCGCGGGGACCTCTGATATCGCCGCCTGCCGGGACGGCAGCGTGGTGGGCTATACCATGGCCACCGTGGCCGGAGACGAGATCACGGAGGCGATCATGCGGGCCTATCTGGTGGACTTTTCTACGGCGGAGCGGCTGAAGGCCAAGGCGGCCAGTCAGGAGACGCTTCATTTCACCGATATTCTGGGGCTGGATCAGGAGCTTCCCGCCGCCGAACTGAAGACGGCGATCCAGCCCGCGGTGAAGCAGCTGGCGGACGAGCTTGCCCGCCGTATCCGGGAGATCAACGGCGGCGCGCCGTCGGCGGTGTTTCTGGCGGGCGGCGGCAGCAAGCTGGAGGGGCTTATGGAGGCGGTGGCCTCCTCCTTGGAGATGGATTCCCGCCGGGTGACCATTGCCGGTGCGAACTTCAAGGCCAGCGCTTTTTCCAACGAGGAGGAGCTGAACGACCCGGAGTATGCGACGCCGCTTGGTATCGCCGTCTCTGCGGGCCTCGGCCTGATCTCAGACAGCTACCGGGTCCGGCTGAATGGCCAGCCTGCAAAGCTATTCCGCAGCGGCGTTCTAACCGCGTTGGATGTTTTGCAGATGAACGGCTATAACTATGCCGCCCTGATCGGAAGGACCGGCGCTTCTCTGGCGGTTACGATTGACGGACGGCGGACTCTGTACCGCGGAGAACCGGCCGCACCGTCCTCACTGCGCATCAACGGACAAGAGCTACCGCCTTCCACGGTGATCCAAGCGGCGGATTCCATTGAATTCACGCCTGCCTGCTCCGGAAGGCCGGGACGGAGGACTCTGGCGGAGGCTCTGGGCAGTGAGGAGGCCGCGGCGTCCTGCCTGGTAAACGGAAAGCCCGCTGCCCCCGATTACGAGCTTCGCTCAGGAGATTCCATTGAAACGAATGTGATTATCCCGGTGAAGGCGTCCGCCACATCCACGGAGTCTGTGAATGATGGGGAAGACGCGCCGTCGGTTTCGCCTGCCGAAGCGGCGAAGCCTGTTCGGAGTGTGCCTGAACCCAAGGAAGAGAAGGAGAACTTTCCGCCCCGCCGGTTTTTTTTGAATGGAAATGCGCTGGAGCTGCCGGCTAAGCCGGAGGGCGCACCGTACTACCTGATGGACCTGCTGGATCACTCCGGGCTGGATTTTGAGCATCTGGACCGACCGGTGGTACTGAAAGTCAATGGGGAGAACAGTGCGTTCATGCGTGTACTGAAGGATGGAGACAGCGTCAGTATCCAGACGGAGGAGACCCGTACCTGAAAAAGCGGCGGAACGGAGAGATCGGTCTATGCAGAGATATATTGCCCGACAGGCCATTTTTGACCGAAACCTGCGTGTAACAGGGTACGAGCTGCTCTACCGTGCGGGTGAGGATAACAAGGCTGCGTTTTCGGATGGCGACCGCGCCACCCGCATCCTGCTGTCCGATGCGCTGATGGTGTTTGGCCTGAACAACCTGACCGACGGGCGGGTCGCATACGTCAATTTTACGGAAAAGCTGGTGCTGAGCGACTTTGTGTTGCTGACAGACCCCCGGCGGATCACGGTGGAACTGCTGGAGAGTGTCCATGTGACGGAGCGGTTGGTCCGCCGGTTGCAGGAGCTGAAAGAAAAAGGTTACCGTCTGGCGCTGGACGACTACACGGGAAATCCGGCCTTTGACCCCATTCTCCCGCTGATCGATGTGCTGAAGGTGGACTTTCTCATGACCGACGAGAAGAAGCGGGAGGAGATCGCCGCCAAGTACCGCCATGGCCGCATGACGCTGCTGGCGGAGAAGGTGGAGGATCGGGAGACCTATGAAAAGGCCCTCCGGCAGGGTTACCGCATGTTTCAGGGTTTTTTCTTTCAGCGGCCCACGAATATGCACGGGGAAATGCCGGATGTCAACATCGCTACCTATATGCGCCTCCTGCGGGAGCTGAACAAGCCGGATGTGGAGCTGCAGGCCTGTGCGGAGATGATTCGCGCCGACGCGGCGCTGACCTTTCGCCTGCTGAAAAAGGTGCGGACGCTGCAATATTACCGCGGCAATTCCGTGCAGGTGATCGAGCGGGCCGTGACCTATCTGGGCATTGACGAGCTGTACCACTGGGTGGTGCTGCTGTTGGCCCGGGATTACAATGCCACCTGCACCGACGAGACGGTGCGGGAGGCGTACCTCAGAGGAATCTTCACCGAACGGCTTATGGAGCATACCAGCTTTTGCAAGCAGAAAACCTCGGGCTTTCTTGTGGGAATGTTCAGCCTGATGG
Organism: Bacillota bacterium; assembly: GCA_023395775.1. GTDB lineage: Bacteria > Bacillota > Clostridia > Oscillospirales > Oscillospiraceae > Oscillibacter. Next base: position 5,831 of record JAEWYA010000008.1, on the reverse strand, counting down.
ACCTGATTATGAACCGGCCTATGAAGGAACTGCTGGATGAAGTCAACTTTCCCCGCGAGGTCAAAAGGGCCCTGCTGAACGAGGGTGACAGTACGCTGAAAAGTTTCTTGGACTTTGCCGTCTCCTATGAGCGGAAGTTTGCGGAACTGCCTAGATTGAATGTGGAGACGGGTACGGTGTTCGAAGTGTATATGCAGTGCATTAAGGATACGGACTGGGCGTTCCGAATCGAAAAGTGAAAGCGGGACTGTTCGGCCACGGTCGACTCTTTTGCCTTTTAGATAAACGAAAGTGAGGCGAGGTTATGTTAAAAGGGGATCGTCTTTATATGGCGCTGATCCTGGCGGGCGCCATGTGCCTTCTGGCGTCCTGCGGCAGCAAGCTCCCCGACCCGCCGGTGGATTATACCCTGGACGGGGACATGGTGGAGTCGCTGAACACCGTATTAGGCGAGGAAAACAGCGGCAAAATGACGGAAATGGAAACACCGGAGACAAAAACCGATAGCGCGTCGTCCACGGCTTCAGGCGGCGGGAACGAGACCTGCCTTTACACTTATGAGAAGCTGGAAACCGGCGGCGAAAGCGTGCGGCAGTACGTGGAAAAGCTGACGGCGGAGGAAGATGGGTTCCGGGTTGTGGACGAGACCGGCACGGAGACGGACCCGCCGGACTACACCGCGGGAGAGGGCAGCGTGGCCTTGGCAAAGGCGTCGTCGGAGGACGGAAAGATTTTGCGGATGGACATCTCCTGGACCGCCACGGACTGCCAAATCACGCTTACCCGTCCGGAAGGTACGGTGGGCGGGACTGCAGCGGAAACGGAGCCGATGACGTATGTGGATGCGGTGGATTTTATGAAATCTCTGTCCCCGGCCACGCTGGGTCTGAAGGCCGACAGTATGGCGGATTATTCCGTCTATCCCATGGATGGTGCGGCAATGGTGGACGGTATTTTGTGCCTGAGGCTGCAAGTCTACCCGCCTCATGAGAAAGATCAGGCCAACGCCATCGCGGGTACGTATTTACTCTCCGGCGACAAGGAGCACCTCTATCTTTTGAAGGATGGCAAGGTGAAGGAGCTCGCTTTGTAAAAGAAATCATGAAGGCCCTGGGAATTGATAGTTCCCAGGGCCTCGTTGTGGGAATACAGTCAGGGATGCTGTGAGCTTTTGCCGCGCATCGCTGTTTATTGGGTTGCTATTTTCAAAAACTTGTGATAAGCTTATAGAAACCGCAAATCCGAATACTGCGGAAATTCAATAAAAAGAACCGTCATTGCATTGCAAGGAAGGGCTTTTAAGTATTTTTTACTGTGAGGTAAGCGATATGGAGAGAGCTCCTTCTATTTTTTTGCATCCTGACATCGACCGCCCGCGGACCAGCCGCCTGATTGGCTGGCTGGAAAATCCTGCCGTCATGCGTTATCTGAACGAGGAGCAGGGCATTTCCTCCCGACTGCGGAAGGTGGCTGAGCGGACGGACACGGTGTTCCTCGCCTGCCAGCTCAATCGGCAGGGGCGGTTTTTCTTTGTCTGCCGGGAGGGACATTCGGAGCCGATCGGATTTGTCCGGCTGGCGGAGCTCAAAAAGCACGACGCCTATGAGCTGGTGGTCGCCATCGGACAGCAGACGCTTTGGGGGTGCGGCTATGGAACGCAGGCCATCTGCCGGTGCCTGGAGACTGCGTTTTTCGACCGACGGGCAAATACTGTCGCCGCCAATGTACACCGGGATAATCTGCGCTCACTCCGCGCCGTTGAAAAAGCTGGACTGCGCCGCATGTCCCAGGGCGGCGATTATGTGCATTTTTCACTTACACGGGAGGAGTATCTCAATCAAAAGCTACGATTGCTTGTCTGAACGCGACAAACCTGAGCTTTTTTAAACTCAGGCGCTTTTTAAAAAAGCTCAGGCCCGGGGAAACTGAAAAGTTCCCCGGGCCTGAGCCTGTTAATTTCACCGCCGTCCGGCGCTTTTTTACTTCACTGCCAAAGCGAAGCTGTTGTCCACCAGTTGGCCAAAATCGACCCAGTCCTCATGGGCAAGCACTCCGGCGGTTTCCATAACGGTCTCCAGCCGTTCCAGAGCGGCCTGTTCCATGACCGGCGTGGCGTTCCAGGCGTCAATATCAACGTTGGTGTCAATCGGAGTAAACGTTACCCCCAATCAAGCCGATACTTCCATTCAATATCCATATGCAGGCGCCCAGTTCCTCCATTCGGCAGCCGAACCGGTTGTACTCCTGCGTATTGACCGCGGCGTTTTCACTACGCAGAGTCGAATGGCGTCCAGCCCAGAGAAAAAACGGTCACGCACAGCGTTTTTAACGGTTTCCAGCATGCGGTAGATTCCCTTTAGCCCCCTCGACTTTCTTGCTTTCCTTTTCATCAGACAGAGAAACCCAAAACCTTTTTTGGCCTGAAAGGTTGTGGATTTCGGCCTGAACGGTAATTTGCCGTTGATGAAATTTGAAAAATACGATAATATGGTTCTGCATTCAAAATGGGAGGTACGGGAGCATTTGAAAGTTGCCATTTGTGACGATGATCATTGCGATTTGTTGCTGATTGCTTCTCTGTTGAAATAAGCCTTTACACATAAAGGAAATAAGTTGCTTTCATAATATTTGAATATACTACAAAACGTTGACCAGCCCGACAATTTGCCCTATAATTAAAATAGACAAAATTGAGAATTTGACGCTTTTACGAATTGAGACCATTCCTGAATGCTCTGATAATAACGATGGAGGTGGAAATTGCAATGAAAGAACAGGTATTTGAATTTTTGAAACAGGAGAAAATCCCCTATCATGTCACGGAGCATGAGCCCGTGTACACGATGGAGGACATGGAGCGTGTTGGTTTGGATAAGCTGGGTACTCTCTGCAAGAACCTTTTTATCCGTGATGGGAAGGGAAAACGCTACTTTTTGATTACCGCCAGCAACGACACCGCCATCAACCTGAAGGAGCTTGGCGAAAAACTCGATGCTGGTAAGGTGAGCTTTGCTTCTGCGGAGCGGCTTCAGCAGTATTTGGGCGTGACAGCGGGCTGTGTCTCGCCATTCGGTGTACTGAATGATGCGGAACATAAGGTGGAGGTGATTCTCGACCAGAAGCTGCAAGGAGAGAAGTGCCTTGGAGTCCATCCGAATGAGCACGATGCGACCGTCTGGATTTCTTTCTCTGATTTGCAGAAGGTTCTGAAGAAGATTGGGAACAGCGTAAAAATTCTGAAACTCTAACGCTATATGCCGAAAAGAGAGCTTGTCTTCTGTCAATAAGCAGGAGACAAGCTCTCTTTTTGATAGCAAGCCGTACGCCGGATTACTCCAATCAATACGAGTGTTTCCTTATACCGCTGAGCCACTGTTGTCAAGACTTTTACATCCGTATCCGGGAATTGGTCTGCGATAGCCTCCGCAATCTCGGCGGCAGAGTGCTCCTGCACCCAAGCCTGCCCCTTTGCAATGGCATTGGTGAACCGTTGAATCACGCCGGGGTTGGCGCTCATGTAGCTTTGAGAGGCAAAATAGGCGGTATAGGGGATTTCGCCGCTCTCCTGCCCGATGGAGGTCATAATGTACCCCTTTCCGGCCTGCTCCACCTCCGTGGCGGTGGGCTCGAACAAGGTCACATAGTCCCCGTTCCCGCCGGTGAAAGCCCCTGCCATCATGTTGAACTGGACGGAGGTGTCCACCGTTGCGTCCTCCTGCGGGACCACGCCGTTTTGCCGCATGACGTATTCCAGCGTCATCTCAGGAACGCCTCCGGCACGTCCGCCGATGATGGTTTTTCCCTTCAGATCGGACCAGTTGAAGGAAGCGTTTTCCCGGCCCACAAGGAATGACCCGTCCCGCTTGGTCAGCTGCGCGAATACCCGAGGATAGCCCTCTTTCCCCTGATTGTACACGTAGATGCAGGCTTCCGGTCCGGCAAGGCCGATGTCGCTCTGCCCCGCCAACACAGCGGTCATCACCTTGTCGGCACCGCCGCCGTTGGTCAGCTCAACGTCCAGCCCCTCATCGGTAAAAAATCCAAGCTTGATAGCGGCGTACTGCGGCGCATAGAACACGGAATGGGTAACTTCGTTCAACCGGACGGCGACAGTTTCCTGGGTTTTTCCGCAGGCGCAGCACAGCGACGCTGTAATACCTACGGCGCAGAGAAGGGCAAGTAGTTTCTTCATGCGATCACTCCTAAACGTTTCATCAAAAATTTTTCCAGCCACAGCACGATCTGGTACATCACCACCGCCGCCGCCGCCAGGACAAGGACGGAGGCCATCACCAGATCCATGTTGAATACCTGGGAACCGTATACGATCAGGTACCCAAGTCCGGCTTTGGAAACCAGGAATTCGCCCATGATGACGCCTACCCATGAAAGGCCCACATTGACCCGCAGGGTGTTGAACAGCGCCGGAAAATTGGCGGGCAGCACCAGCTTTCGTAAAACCTGACCCCGGCTGGCCCCCATGGACCGCAGCAGCCGAAGTTTTTGTTCGTCGGTGGAGAGAAACCCCACCAGCATGTTAAGAATTGTGACGATCAGAGAGATCGCCAGCGTCATGGCGACGATGGAGGCCGTCCCAGCGCCGATCCAGACGATAAAGATCGGTCCCAGCGCGGTCTTGGGGAGGGCATTCAGCACCACCAGATACGGGTCCAGGACCCGGGAGAGAAAGGTACTCCACCACAGCAAGACCGCGATCAGCGTCCCGCTGAGCGTTCCCAGAAGAAAGCCTGCCGCGGTCTCCGCGCAGGAGGTCCAAAGGTGGACCCAGAGATCCCCACTTTGATACAGTCCAGCCACAGTCTTTGCAACACGGGACGGAGAGCTGATAATAAACGCGTCGATCCAACCCTGCCGGGCGGAAATTTCCCAGAGAATCAGAAAAAAAATTAACAGAAAAATTTGCAGCGACCGGACGGCGGCCTTTTCACGCCGCTTGGCGCGGAGATAGGCAAGCCGCCGGAGGGAGGGAGTCGAATCAGGCATTGACGTCCAGCTCCTTCCAGATGGAATTGAAAAATGTACGGAACGCGGGGGCATCCCGCCGTGCCATGGGCCGAAGGTTCCGCAGATCCCCCAGATCGTGGATGGACTTGACGACAGCGGGGCGGCGGCTCAGCACCACCACCCGGTCGGAAAGGCTGATGGCCTCGGAGATGTCGTGGGTCACCAGCAGGGCGGTCTTGTGCTCCTGACGGATGATGGCATGGATGTCCGCTGAAACGGACAGCCGCGTCTGGTAGTCCAGCGCGGAAAAGGGTTCGTCCAGCAGCAAAATTCTTGGCTGAGTGGCCATGGTCCGGATCAGCGCGCAGCGCTGGCGCATTCCTCCGGAGAGCTGTGAGGGCCGCTTTTCCGCAAATGCCCCCAGACCGTACTGTTCCAGCAGCGCCCGGACCCGCTCATACTGCGCCGGGTCCCTCACTTTTTGCAGCTCCAGCCCCAGCGTCACATTATCCCAGATGGAGCGCCATTCGAAAAGCTGGTCCCGCTGGGGCATCAGCCCCACCCGGCCGGACGGCGCGGTCACCGGCTTTCCGTCCACCAGAATCTGTCCGCCGGTGGGCGGCTCCAGCCCGCTGATGAGACTCAGCAGCGTGGATTTTCCGCAGCCGGACGGCCCCACGATGCTGACGAACTCCCCCTCCTCCATCTCAAACGACACGTCCCGCAATGCCTCGATCTCTCCGTCCGGCGATTGATAGGGCAGCGCCACATGCTCAAGAGCGATCATCATGGCAGATATCCTCCTTTACCGACGGGCGCGCCGAAATTGCTCCCGTCCTAATATCGTATGCCGCATAACCCCAGAC
>JAEWYA010000196.1 GCA_023395775.1 Bacillota bacterium | reverse complement strand
CCCATAGGCCACCCCTCCGGGGGCTCCGCCCACGCCGCAGGGAATCGTGACGAACAGGGGATGCTCCATGTCCACCGCCACGTCCTGCGCTTTCAGCTGCTCCGCCAGACGGCGGCCCGCCACCGCATAGCCCAGGAGCAGGTTTTTGGAGTGCTCGTCGTCCACAAAATAGCTCGTGGGGTCCGCGTCGGACAGCGCCCGTCCCTGCTCCACGGCCTTCCCGTAATCTCCTGCGTACTCCCGCACATCCACACCCTTTTGCCGCAGCAGATCTTTTTTCCACTGCCGCGCGTCGGCGGACATGTGTACCACGGCCCGATAGCCCAGCGCGGCGGACATGATCCCGATGGAGAGACCCAGATTTCCCGTGGACCCCACCTGCACCGTGTATTTTGCAAAGAAGTCCCGGTGATCGGCAAGGCCCGCGTAATCTCCGCCCGCACCCAGCAGCCCCGCCGACAAAGCCAGATTCTCCGTGTGCTTTAGCACCTCGTAAATGCCGCCCCTTGCCTTGACAGACCCAGCTACCGCGAGGTCGCTGTCCATCTTTATAAACAGCCGTCCCGCGGGGATACGCTCCCGCCAGCCCATCCTTTCGCGCAGGGTGGGCAGTTCCCTCAGCGGCGACTCGATCCGCCCGCCGTCCGCGGCCGTCTCCGGGAACAGCCTGCTCAGCAGCGGCGCGAAGCGGTCCAGTCGGGCCGCCGCGTCATCCACCTCCGTTGGGCGCACCGAAAGACCGTCCCGGATAGTCTCAAACGGCACCCATTCGGGATTAATCCAGCAGGTTTCCGCCGCCGCCATCACGTCCCGCAGCACGGGATTTTCATTCCACGCAGCTCTCATGGGTTTCCCTCCTGTCAATTTTCAGTTTTCAGTCGGTCCATGCGCCTCTGTTCTCCGGATTTCGGATTCAGCACTTATTCATTGTCCTCTTTACCGCGCAGCGCGAACAGAAACTTCACCAGCAGCGGCACATACGTGACTGCGAAAACCAGTCCCGCAATCTTAGCGGCAGGCTTTTTCTTTTGCGATGGAACCGCCAGCCCCACCAGCACGCCCAAGGCGCACAGGCAGAACTTCAGCACCGCAATGTCCCTCCAATCGCAGGCCCGCAGGTAACGGTCAGCGGCGGAAAACAGTTTTTTCATAAGTCGGCCCTCCTGTCTTAATCTGCTTTCTTTTTGCCTTGAAACAATCCATAAATATTTTAATACGAATTTTCCATTAAAACAAGAGTTTTTAATTACGAGCAGGTCAAAGGCGCGCCGCATACGCAGCGCGCCTTTGACGTTTAATATTTGGATGGTTTGGAAGGCGCTCAGACCTCCGCGATCAGCTCGACCTCCACCAGCAGGTTCTTGGGAAGCGTCTTTACCGCCACGCAGGACCTGGCGGGCTTACCGGTAAAATACTTGCCGTAGATCTCATTAAATGCGGCGAAGTCTCCCATGTCCGCAAGGAAGCAGGTGGTCTTCACCACGTGGGTGAAATCGGTACCCGCGGCAGACAGCAGAGCGCTCAGGTTTTTCATGACCTGCTCGGTCTGGCCGTTGATATCCGTGCCAACAGCCGCGCCGGTACCGGGATCCAGGGCCACCTGCCCGGAGGTAAAGAAGAAGCCGTTTGAAATGTATCCCTGGGAATAGGGGCCGATGGCGGCGGGGGCATTTTCTGTATGGACGAGTTTCATATGAGAAGACTCCTTTCAATCGTTCTGGTTGCTCTGATGGTACTTCATCTGAAGACAAATTTCAAGCCTTATGTGTTTTCTTTTGAAGGAACAGACCAGGCGGTGTGGTTGGTATGGAGCAGGTGGTGGGATTTTTTGCCCAGCGGTTCTTTGAGATACTCGCTGTACAGCGTCTTGATGTCCGGATTCTCGTGCGAGAAGCGAATTTTGCTCTTGGCATCCAGATCCCAGAGAAGCTCGCCCCGCTCCTCGGCCATTTCCACACCGTCGTGGATGGGTTGTCCGCCGCCGCCGGCGCAGCCGCCGGGACAGGCCATGACCTCCACGAAATCATAATCCACGGTGCCGGCCTCCAGCGCCTCCATCAGCGCCCGGGTGCTGGAGAGACTGCTAACCACCGCCACCCGGACCGTTCCCGCACCGGGGATGGCAAAAGAAGCCTCCTTCCATGGATTGTCGCCCCGGACGGCGGCAAAGGCGTCCGGCTTCGGATTCTTGCTGGTGGCGAGATAGTAGGCGGAGCGGAGCGCCGCGTCCATCACGCCGCCGGAGGCGCCGAAGATCACTGCTGCGCCGGTACCGGAGCCAAGAGGACTGTCGAACGGCTCCTCCGGAAGGTCGGTGGGGACGATGCAGTCACTGCGCAGGAGGCGCACCATCTCGCGGGTGGTCAGCACCGCGTCCACATCCGGATCGCCGCAGGCATCCTTCATGGTAGGCAGCTCGCACTCAGCCTTTTTGGCGGAACAGGGCATAATGGACACAACGAACATCTTGTGTGGGTCGATGCCCTGCTTCTCCGCGAAATAGCTCTTGGCGATCGCGCCGAACATCTGCTGGGGGGATTTGGCGGTGGAGAGACACTCCGTATAGGCCGGGAACTGGGACTTTACAAATCGGACCCAGCCGGGACAGCAGGAGGTGAACATGGGCCAGCGGTATTTGCCCCGGTGAGTGAACCGCTCCAAAAACTCGCTGCCCTCCTCCATAATGGTGAGGTCAGCGGTGAAGTTTGTGTCGAAGATGTAATCGAAGCCCATGCGGCGCAGAGCCGCCGCCATGCGCCCGGCGGTGGCAAATTTGGGAGAGAGACTGAACGCCTCCGCCCAGGCCACCCGTACGGCCGGGGCCACCTGAATCACCGTTGTGATCTCCGGGTCCGCCAGCGCCCGCAGGACCGTGTTGCTGTCGTCCCGGACGGTGAGGGCGCCGGTGGGGCAGTGGGTGACGCATTGACCGCAGAAGGTGCAGTCTGTGTTTTTCAGCAGACGGTTGAAGCTGACGTCCACCGTGGTGCGGGAGCCGGTCCCCGCCACGTCCCAGATATGCATACCCTGTATCTTGTCGCAGACCTGGACGCAGCGCATGCACTTGATGCACTTGCTGGCCTCCCGGACTACCGGAGCCTCCAGATCCACCCGGGACTTTTCCGGCTGAAGCCGATAGGGCTGGTAGTGGATGTTCAAATCGTGGGACAGAGTCTGCAGGGCGCAGTTTCCGCTGCGGATGCAGGTGGTGCAGGTGGAGTTGTGCTCCGAGAGAATGAGACGCAGGTTTGTCCGGCGGGCGGAGCGGACGCGGGGGCTGTTGGTTCGGATGACCATGCCCTCCTCCACCTGGGTATTGCAGGCGGGAATCAGCCGCTGGGTGCCCTCCAGCTCCACCACACAGATGCGGCAGGCGGCGATCTCGTTGATGCCCTTCAAAAAGCACAGGTGGGGGATGGGGATGCCCGCGTGCTGTGCGGCGCTCAGAATCGTGGAGCCCTCAGGGACAGAGAGGGTTTTTCCGTTTATTTCGATGTTTACCATTTTTCCACACGTCCTCCCTTGAAGATTCCATACCCGAAGTGATCGCAGCGCAGACACCGGGAGGACTCCTTCTGGGCTTCCTCGTCGGTAAAGCCGCACTCGATGCACTGGAAATCGCCTTTGCGCTCGCTGGCGTCCCGCTCACTGGTATTGATTCGGCCCCGGGGACACAGGTCGGAAAGGTCCGGCGTCGGAATCTGGACATCCGTCACGATCTCATGGTTAAAGCCCAGATACTCGTCGATGTTGGCTGCGGCCACCTTGCCCGCGGCAATGGCGCGAATGACCGTGGCGGGGCCGGTGACGCAGTCCCCTCCGGCGAACACGCCCTCCACATCCGGCAGCTGCGTGCTGGCGTTGGCCAGCACGGTGCCGCCGCGCTGAATTTTTACGCCGCTTTGCTCAAAGCCATGAGTCTCGATGCCCTGCCCGATGGCGACGATGACGATGTCGGCGGGAATACGCCTGGATTCCACGGCGGCGTTGTTGGGCCGTGGACGGCCCATGGCGTCCACTTCACCGATGATCTGCGGTCTTGTCCAAAGAGCGGTCACATGGCCGTCCTCGCTGGACTCAATTTTCAGCGGAGCCTCCAGAGTCAGAACCTCCGCGCCCTCGGCGATAGCGCCCTCAATTTCCTCCGGCTGGGCGGTCATGTCCGCCTGACGGCGGCGGTATACGCAGGAGACCTTTTTAGCCCCCAGGCGGATGGCGGAACGGGTCACGTCCATGGCCACGTTGCCGCCGCCGATCACCACTACGTTCATGCCGGTAAAGTCGGGCAGCTCGCCGTCGCCGATGTGGCGGAGCATCTCCACCGCAGAGACCACGCCGTGGCTGTCCTCGCCGGGAATGCCCGTCTTTTTGTCGGTATGGGCGCCCACGGAGAGGTACAGACAGTCAAACTGCTTTCTGAGATCGTCCAGTGAGGGTTCGGTTCCCACGTCTACCCCCGTATGGACCTCAATGCCCAGGGACAGGATGGAGGCGATCTCTGCATCCAGCTTCTCCCGGGGGAAACGGTAGCTGGGGATGCCGTAGCGCAGCATACCGCCCAGCAGCTTCTGCTTTTCAAACACGGTGACCCTGTGGCCCATTAACGACAGGTAATAGGCCGCCGAGAGTCCGCCGGGGCCGCCGCCCACCACGGCCACGGTCTTTCCGGTGGCAGGGGCGCAGGAAGGCTGAGGCACGTCTCCCGCGTGGTCCACGGCATACCGCTTAAGGCCTCGGATATTCAGCGGGTCGTCCACCATGTTCCGGCGGCAACGGGCCTCGCAGGGGTGCTCACAGATGTACGCGCAGGCGGTTGGGAAAGGATTGTCCTTTCGGATGAGCTTTACTGCGTCATCATACCGTCCGGAGTTGATCAAGGCAATGTAGCCGGGGATATCCACCCCCGCGGGACACAGGGCCACACAGGGCACCGGGTTTTTCAGACCGCCCAGGCACCGGTGACGGAGGATGTGCTCCTCGTAGTCATCCCGGAAACCCTTCAGACCCATCAGGACGAGCTGCGCTGCGTTGATGCCGATGGCGCAGTCGGCGGTGTCCACGATGGCCTGAGCCGTCATCTCAATGCGGTGAATGGTGCGCAGCTCTGCCTCTCCGTCCAGAACCGCCTGCAGCATGTTGGACAGCTGTCCCAGCCCGATGCGGCAAGGGACGCATTTGCCGCAGGTCTGGGCGTGGCAGAGATTCAAAAAATTCAGCGCCATGTCAATGGGGCACAGACCCGGAGGGCTGGCCGCGATGCGGCGCTCCACGCCGCGGTAAAGCTGGTCGACCACGGCCTGAGCCTGACTGGGTGTTTTGATATCAAGCCTGCTCATGATTCCTATCACTCCTTCTTTTCAATTCTGGCAATCTTCCTTTGTCAGTTTCCTTTGCCGACGTCTGCTTGCTGATTTTATTTTGAGAACCGGCGCTTTCGCGGCGGAATTCAAACATTTTTTGCTTGCGGGGATGAATTGCCTATGCCGGAATCGCTGGACAACCACCGATACGGACTTCTTGTTAGTTTACTCTTTTCCGGAAGAAGAAACAACTGTTTTTAATGAAATTTCACTAAAAAAGCCGCGAATATTGGTGAAAAGTTTGACAAATACGGAAAACGCGCGTATAACGAAGGCAGTGAAAAGAACGCGGGACGGGCGGTCTGCCGCCGACTGCGGAACGGAGGATAATATGAGCGAGCTGATCGAATTTTTGCGGACGGAAGGAGTGGATGAAAGTCTGCTGAACGCGGCGGAAAATTGGAGGGTGAAGCAGGCCCCGGTGCGGGATAACGTAGCCCACCGCGTTCCCAGGCCCCGCTATCCCTACTATGGGAGGGACGTGTGGGAGGAGGCGATCTCGGCCCTTTTGAGCGGGGAGCATCTGCTGTTGGTGGGCCCCAAGGCCACCGGCAAGAACGATCTGGCGGAAAACCTCTCCGCTCTGTTTGGCCGTCCCCAGTGGGACGTGTCGTTCTATATCAACACCGACGCGGCCTCGCTGATCGGGACGGATACCCTCTCCGGAGGCGAGGTCTCCCTGCGCCATGGGCCCATCGCCCGCTGCGCGCTGGAGGGAGGATTCGGCGTTTTGGATGAGATCAATATGGCGAAAAACGAGTCTTTGGCCGTGCTCCACGCCACGCTGGACTTCCGCCGCTGCATTGACGTGCCGGGTTACGACCGCATTCCGCTGTCGGACGCCACCCGCTTTATCGCCACCATGAACTACGGCTACGCGGGGACCCGGGACCTGAATGAGGCGCTGGCCTCCCGCTTTTTGGTCATCGACATGCCACCCATCACGGAGGAAAACCTCATGAAGCTGCTGCACCGGGAATTTCCGGAGCTGAAGGAGGCTTATGCCCGGCAGTTCATGAGCCTGTTCACGGATATCCGCAAAAAGTGCGACAGCGCGGAAATCTCTACCAAGGCACTGGACCTGCGGGGTCTGCTGGCTTCCATACGCCTGATGCGCCAGGGCCTTCCCGGGGTTCGGGCGCTGGAGCTGGGCATCGTCAACAAGTGCTTCGACGATTTTGAGCGCCAGTTGGTTGAAGATGTGGTCGGGGGCCGCATCCCGGAGGACCTGACGGGCCGGGAAGTCTTTGAGTTCTGATGGAAATTCAGGAAAATGAAAAACGCCGGGCAAGAAATCAGGTCTGGACTGCGGCGGAGGAATATGAGTTCGAACCGAGCCTGAAGACCTACGATGCCGAGGGCCGGGCGGACCTGTACTGGAATACGGTAGTAGGCTGCGTCCGCCGGGACTGGGATGAGGCGCTGGAGACGCTGCTGGCTTCCTTTGAACAGTCCGTGGACTGCCAGCTCTATGAGCAGCTGACATGGCTGGGGCTTGAAAACGCGGCGTTTCAGCGGGAGAAGGACCGCCGTCCCGCGCTCCCCTCCCTGCGCCAGGGATACGCGCGGCGAACGCTGGAGGAATTTACGCGATTTCCCTCCGACCGGCCCGTCCACCTTCTCGCCGCCGGCCGCTGTCGGGAGATTCTGGGGTGGGACCCGGAGCTGAAAGGCCGGGACCGGGAAATTCTGGCCGCGCTGGACCTGCCCGGCGATCTGGACGGGGACGCCCTGGCGGAGCGGCTTTGCGGAGTCCTGACAGCCTATTTCGGCTATGTCCCCGTAGGCCCCGCCCAATCCAAATCCGCCGATCAGCCGCACACCAGGAAGAGACACCGCATTTTTGGAAGCCAACGGGGAAACCGAGTTCGTCTGCCCGCCGTCCGGGGCTTTGGATACGGCTTCGGCGAACACAGCCGGGACCTCACCGGCGAAGGCGGTCCCGCCCCGCAGCGTCGGCTGGGGGACATGTCCGTCGCCCAGAGCGCGGAGGCCCTGCGGGTCTATATCGCCAGCTATTTTGGGATGCCTCTGTACCCAAAGGAACAGTTGGAAAAGATGGAGCGGGACCTGTGCGTGGGGGACCACAAAAACTGCAAGCTGTACTACGCCCGGGGCGGGGACGATCTGGACAAAAGCGCCCGGGGTTACGCGGGCGCTCAGCGCCGGGCCGCCCTGAAGCAGAT
>JAEWYA010000159.1 GCA_023395775.1 Bacillota bacterium | reverse complement strand
TCTCGGCACCATCGAGGGAAATGAGGCCGGGCTGCCCTGCTGCGTGAACAACCGCTACCCTGTGACAAAGACGCTGGCCGACTGTGACCCAAAATTCCAGGCGGAGTTGGAGGCGGGCGGTTTCCGGGTGGAAAAGCAGACCCACAAGGCAAGTCTTTACATTTCGCCGGAGAGCGAATTGGTGACCAAACTGCTGTGTGTGTACAGGGAGGAAACGGGTCTGCCCGCGGTCCCCAAAAGCATCGGCGGCGGAACCTATGCCAAGTCCATACCCAACGTCGTGGCCTTTGGCCCTATTTTCCCCGGAGACGAGGTCCGGGAGCACAAGCCGGATGAGTTTATCGAGGTGGACCGGCTGATGAAGAATGCGCAGATCATCGCACGGGCGATGTATGAGCTTGCGAAATAAAAAAGAACGAGGAGGAGCGGTATGAAGATTACAGAAGTCCGGCTGGGACGTATCTCCGTGCCCCTGCGGGTGCCATTTAAGACGGCGCTGCGGCAGGTGAACAGCGTGGAGGACATCATCGTGGAGGTCCACACTGATACCGGCGCGGTGGGTTATGGCGAGGCGCCACCCACCGGCGTTATCACCGGCGACACCACCGGGGCCATTATCGGAGCATTGAAAGACCACATCATCAAGACGGTGGTGGGCCGGGACGTGGATGAGTTCGAGGACCTGATGACGGCAATGAACGGCTGCATTGTGAAGAACACCAGCGCAAAGGCCGCCATGGACATGGCGCTGTGGGACCTCTACGGTCAGCTTTACAGGATTCCGGTCTACAAACTGATGGGCGGCGCACGGAAGAAGATCGTCACCGACATCACCATCAGCGTCAACGACCCAGAGGAGATGGCCCGGGACGCGGTGAACGCCGTTGAACGGGGTTATGACTGCCTGAAGGTCAAGGTCGGGGCCAATCCCGAACTGGATGTGGCCCGGCTGGCCGCTGTGCGGAAGGCCGCAGGGGACGGCATGTGCATCCGAATCGACGCAAATCAGGCATGGTCTCCCAAGCAGGCGGTAAAGCTGCTGAACCAGATGCAGGAGAAGGGATTGGATATCGAGTTTGTGGAGCAGCCCGTGAAGGCCCACGACTTCGAGGGCTTGAAATATGTCACCGAGCGGAGCTATGTCCCCGTGCTGGCGGACGAGAGCGTATTTTCTCCGGAGGACGCCGTGAAGATCATGCAAATGGGCGCGGCAGACCTTGTGAACATCAAGCTGATGAAGTGCGGCGGCCTCTGGAACGCGTTGAAGATTGCCTCCGCCGCCGAAGTTTACGGAGTGGAGTGCATGATCGGCTGCATGCTGGAGGCCAAGGTCAGCGTCAATGCGGCGGTGCATCTGGCCTGCGGTAAGAAAATTATCACACGGGTGGATCTGGACGGTCCGGTGCTGTGTAGCGAGGACCCCATTGACGGCGGCGCGGTGTTTAACGAGAAGGAGATTACCGTCTCCGACGATCCGGGACTTGGCATCAAGGGCATCCGGGGCCTTAGTTATCTGGATTGAGCAAATCCGCGGACGAACCCGCATACCATTGAAAAAAGAGCTGAAGGAGGCGGTGTGTTTTAGGTATGGGGCGCCGCGCGCGCTTTACCCAAGCGGGCCGGGCGGTATGGGAACTGCGGAAAACCGGCCGATCTGAATAAAAAAGGGAGAGAAGACTATGATTACCAACGGATTTACTTACATTGCATTTTTGATGTTCCTGGCCGGTATTTTGCTGGCCGCAGAGAAATACACCAAGTGGAAGGTTTTCGGTTATGTTCCGCCCCTGGTCTGGATTTACGTGCTGAACATGGTGTTCTGCACCATGGGCCTTTACAGTTCGGACGCCTGCTCCAACACCTATTCCGCGCTGAAGAATAACCTGTTGTACGCCATGATCTTCGTCATGCTGCTGCGCTGCGACTTCCGGAAGCTTGCAAAGCTGGGCGGGCGCATGGTGGCCATCTTCCTGGGCTGCTCCGTGACGCTGGCCGCGGGCTTCCTGATTGGCTATCCCTTGTTCAAGGGCACGCTGGGCACCGACACCTGGGCTGCCGTGGCCGCGCTGTACGCCTCCTGGGTGGGTGGTTCCGCCAACATGGCCGCCATGCAGGCGGCGCTCCCCGTGGATGCGGGTGCGTATAGCTGTGCTCTCGCGCTGGATACCGTGTGCTACTCTGTATGGATCGCGCTGCTGCTGCTCGTCGTCCGCTACTCGGGCAAATGGAACAAGGCCGTGAAGGCGGATACCTCTAAGCTTCAGGCCGTAGCGGATGCCGCTGCCGCCGAGGTGGCCAAGGAGAAGCAGAAAGCCACCAGCGGCGACTGGATTTTCCTGATCGGTCTTTCCCTGATGGTTTCCGCACTCTCTCAAATGGTGGGTGTGGCGCTCAACGGCGCGCTGAGCAACGTGGGTCTGGGCATGTTCGACAAGGGCACTCTGACCACCGTGTTCGTCACCATTCTGGGCCTTATTTGCGCCATGTCCCCGCTGGGCAAGCTGCCCGCCGTGGAGGATCTGTCCAACGTATATCTCTATGCGGTCGTGTCCCTGCTGGCCTCCACTGCCTCCGTGGTAGACCTGCTGTCCGCTCCCATGTGGGTGGTCTACGGCGTCTTCATCCTCGTTATCCATGTCGTGCTGATGTTCGTGCTGTCCAAGGCGTTCCATTGGGACCTGTGCATGGTCTCCACCGCCTCCCTCGCCAACATCGGCGGTTCCGCCTCCGCTCCCATTGTCGCCTCCGCGTATGACGCCTCCTATGCCGGCATCGGCGTTTTGATGGGCG
>JAEWYA010000105.1 GCA_023395775.1 Bacillota bacterium | reverse complement strand
GCCAAGAGCGAGATTTTTGATTTTCTCGAGCCCGGCGGCACCGCCATACTCAACGGGGACGACGCGCTGCTGGATACGCTGGAACTGCCGTTCACCACCCTGCGCTGCGGTCAGTCGGAGCATTGCGGCGTCCGGGTAACCGATGTCAGCGACCACGGGCTTGACGGCATCACCTGCCGCGTTACCACGAAAAAGGACGTTTACGACCTGACCATTAACGCG
Organism: Bacillota bacterium; assembly: GCA_023395775.1. Lineage (GTDB taxonomy): Bacteria > Bacillota > Clostridia > Oscillospirales > Oscillospiraceae > Oscillibacter. Next base: position 2,433 of record JAEWYA010000105.1, on the reverse strand, counting down.
CCGGGGCAGCATCTGGTGTACTGCGCCTCCATGGCTGTGGCCATTGCGGAGATGCTGGGTCTGAGCCACCAGCAGATCGTCTCCGGGGTTGCATCCTTTCAGGGTGTTGGAAACCGCATGGAGGTTGTGCGTCTTCCGGGCGAGCGCATCATTTTGAACGACTGCTACAACGCCAATCCCCAGTCGGTGGCGGCGGGACTGGAGGTGCTTGCAAAGAGCACCGGAAGTCACAAGCTGGCGATTTTGGGCGACATGGGCGAGCTGGGGGACCACGGCGAGGCCGCCCACTACAACATCGGCGCGCTGGCGGCCATGCTGGGAATTGACATGGTCATTGCCATCGGACAGAAGGCGGAGAAGATCGCGGAGGGCACGCTGGCCTCCGGCGGCAGCGCCATTCATTTCCCCGACAAGGATTCCGCCCGGGAGGAGCTGCTGCGGCAGTTCGGACCGGACACCAGCGCGCTGGTGAAGGCGTCCCATTTTTCCATGCACTTTGAGACGATTGTGGAGTTTTTGAAAGAGCAGGATTATCAGGATTAAGGATTACCAATGATAGAGATACAGGTAGAGGGGCTGGTCAAGTCCTTCGATTTGGAAAAGAAAATATTGGATGGGCTGACCTTCCAGATCGACGAGGGGGAGCGGGTCGGGCTTCTGGGCCCCAACGGCGCGGGAAAAACCACGCTGTTCCGCATCCTCACCGGCGAGCTGGACTATGACGAGGGCAACGTATCTCTGGCGAAGGGCCACCGAATTGGCCTGATCTCCCAGATTCCCGTCTACCCGGAGGGATACACGGTGGAGGACGTGCTCCGCTCGGCGTTCACCCGCCTTTCCGCTCTGGCGCAGGAGATGGAGGACATCGCCCGGCGCATGGCAGCGGGAGAGAGCGATCCGGCGCTGCTGCGGCGGTACGGGGTGCTGACGGAGAAATTTGAGACCTTTGGCGGATACGACACGGAAGTGGCCGTCAACAAGGTGGCAAACGGTCTTTCCATCCCCATGACTATGCGAAAAGAACCCTTCGACCGCCTCTCCGGCGGGGAGAAGACCCGGGTGAATCTGGGGCGGCTGATTCTGGAGGACACGGATATCCTTCTGTTGGATGAGCCGACCAACCATCTGGACCTCCATGCCACGGAGTGGCTGGAGGACTATATCTCCCGCTTCAAGGGCACCGTGGTGGCAATTTCCCACGACCGGTACTTCCTGGACCGGGCGGTGAATCGTATCATCGAGGTCAATGGCGGCAAAGCAGAGTTTTACAGCGGAAATTACAGCTTTTATGCCGTTGAAAAGGAAAAGCGCTATCAGGAAAAGCTGAAGCAGTACGAAAAGGAGCAGGCCAAGATCTCCCAGCTCACCGAGGCTGCGGACCGCCTTCGGCTGTGGGCGTTTATGGGAAACGACGCCATGTACAAACGGGCGTTTTCCATGGAAAAGCGCATTGAGAGGATGCGCACCACCGACCGGCCTACCAAGCGCCGGAAGATGGACGCCCAGTTCTCCTCCGTAGAGTTCCAAGGCGACGAGGTGCTGACGCTGCGCAATGTAGCCAAATTCTTCGGAGACAAGCATCTGTTTGAGGGCATCAGCCTGAAGGTGGAGGGCGGAGAGCGCATCGCTCTCATCGGCGACAACGGCACCGGAAAATCCACGCTCATCAAAATGATTATGGATGAGGAATACCCCGACGACGGGCGCATCAAGCTGGGACCGGCCGTCAAACCGGCCTATCTGCCCCAGATCATCCACTTCGACCACCCCAATTGGAATCTGGTGGAGAATCTCCAAGCCGTGAAAAAGGGCATGACGGAAACCAGTGCCCGGAATCGGCTGGCATCCTACGATTTTCGCGGAGAGGACGTGTTCAAGTCTGTCTCCGTCCTCTCGGGTGGAGAGCAGAGCCGTCTGCGGCTTTGTATGCTGATGGACGAGGAGATCAACTTTTTGATTTTGGACGAGCCAACCAACCATATGGATATTTACTCCCGGGAGTGGATTGAGGATGCGGTGGAGAGTTTTGACGGGACGCTGCTGTTCGTCTCCCACGATCGTTATTTTATCAACCGCTTCGCCACCCGCATCTGGGAGATCGCCGACGGCACCATCACCGACTGGCCCATGAGCTTCACTCAGTACCGGGCGGAAAAGGCGAAGGAAGCGCTTCAAAAGCGGGAAAATGCGAAACCTGTTAAGGAAAAGGCCATTACGGAAAGACCGCCCCGCACAGGCCGTGAACAAACCGCCGCCCGGAAGCAGCTGGTCATCTGCGAGCGCCATATCTCCGAGACGGAGGAACTTCTCCAGAAGCTGGACCAGGACATGATCGACGCCGCCTGCGACTATGAAAAGCTGAACGGGCTGATGGCGGAAAAGGACGCCGTGCAGGCGGCGCTGGATGAGCTTTACGAAAAGTGGGAGGCACTT
>JAEWYA010000078.1 GCA_023395775.1 Bacillota bacterium | reverse complement strand
GGCGAGAACCACAGCCTGGAGCTGGGTTCCGGCAGCTTTGTTCCCGGCTTTGAAGAGCAGGTAGTCGGCATGAAAGCCGGCGACGAGAAGGACATCAATATTACTTTCCCCGCGGACTATGCGCCGGAGCTTGCCGGCAAGGATGTGGTCTTCAAGGTGAAGCTCCACGAGGTCAAGGAGAAGGATGTTCCCGCCATGGACGACGAGTTTGCCAAGGACGTCAGCGAGTTCGATACGCTGGAGGACCTGAAGGCCGACATCGAGAAGAAGATTGCCGACGAGCGGGAACAGGCCGCGCAGCAGGCGTTTGAGGACAAGCTGATGCAGCAGGTGGCGGAGAACATCACCGCCGATGTGCCCGACGCCATGGTAGAGGCGCAGGCCCGCCGTTTCCTGGACAATTTCAAAAACCAGATTCAGCAGCAGGGGATTCCCTATGACCAGTATCTGAAGATGGCCGGCATTGACGAGGCCAAGCTGCTGGAGGATGCCAGAGAGCCCGCCCTGCGGCAGGTCCGCCTGGATCTGGCTCTGGCCGCCATGATTAAGGAAGATAAGATCGAAATCTCCGACGAGGAAGTGGAGAGCGAGTACAAGACCATGGCGGAGAAGTACTCGATCGAGCTGGAGAACGTGAAGAAGTACCTGCCCGCTGAGCAGATCAAGGACCAGCTCAGCACCCGCAAGGCCATTGACATCGTGCGGGACAGCGCCACTGCCACTGAGCCCGAGGAGGAGAAGAAGGCGGAGGACGGCGAGGAGAAACCCGCCAAGAAGGCTGCCGCTAAGAAGACCGCCAAAGCGGAGGATGACGAGGAAAAGCCCGCGAAGAAGCCTGCCGCCAGAAAGACTGCCAAAAAAGCGGAGGAATAATCCGGGAACCGCTACATTTTACAGATTCGACACATTCTCTCATGGTGCCTGTGGTATCATGGGAGAATGTTTCTAGGCGGACGTACTTCGGCATATGCTACCGAAATCTCCGTAAGCCAGTATTGAATTGGAGGTTTTACCAATGAGTTTAGTACCTTATGTAGTAGAACAGACCAACCGGGGCGAGAGATCCTATGATATTTTCTCCCGGCTGCTGAATGACCGTATCGTCTTTTTGGGCGAGGAGGTCAACGCCACCACTGCCAGCCTCGTCGTGGCCCAGCTTCTGTATTTGGAGGCTCAGGACCCGGACAAGGACATCCAGCTGTATATCAACAGCCCCGGCGGTTCCGTTACCGACGGTATGGCCATCTATGATACCATGCAGTACGTCAAGTGCGACGTATCCACCGTGTGCGTAGGCATGTGCGCGTCTATGGGCGCGTTCCTGCTGTCCTCCGGCACAAAGGGCAAGCGCATCGCCCTGCCCAATGCTGAGATCATGATTCACCAGCCCTCCGCCGGGACTCAGGGCCAGATTACCGACATGGCGATCCATCTGAAGCGCTTGGAGATTATTAAAAAGCGCATGAATCATATTCTGGCCGGCAATACCGGTAAGTCCATCGAGGAAGTCACCGCCGCCTGCGAGCGGGATAACTTCATGTCCGCAGAGGAGGCCAAGGACTTCGGCCTGATCGATAAGATCATTTTGAATCACTGATTGCTCCTATTTCAGAAAGACAACGGAAAGACAGAACTGAGGTAATACCATGAATGAAGACGCCAAGAGAACCCTTCGCTGTTCCTTCTGCGGCAAGCACGAGCAACAGGTCCACCGGATGATTCAGGGGCCGGGCGTACGTATCTGCGACGAGTGCGTTCAGCTGTGTATGAGTATTCTGAACGACGGGTTCGAGGACACCGGCGCCTCCGGCTTGGAGGAGATTCCGGATAAGCTGCCCACGCCCCAGGAGATCAAGGGCGTTCTGGACCAGTATGTGATCGGACAGGATGAGGCGAAGATCGCCCTCTCTGTGGCGGTCTATAACCACTATAAGCGGATCTACTTCGGCGGCGACGAGGAAGTGGAGCTGCAAAAGAGCAACATCCTCATGCTGGGTCCCACCGGCTCCGGCAAGACGCTGTTCGCCCAGACCCTGGCCCGCATTCTGAAGGTGCCTTTTGCCATCGCGGACGCCACCACTCTGACCGAGGCCGGCTACGTGGGAGACGATGTGGAGAATATCCTTCTGCGCCTTTTGCAGGCCGCCGACTTCGACGTGGAGCGGGCAGAGCGGGGTATTATCTACGTGGATGAGATCGACAAGATTGCCCGCAAGAGCGAAAACGTCTCCATTACGCGGGACGTTTCCGGCGAGGGTGTGCAGCAGGCACTTTTGAAGATTGTGGAAGGGACCGTGGCCAACGTTCCGCCGCAGGGCGGACGCAAGCATCCCCATCAGGAGTTCATTCAGGTCAATACCAAGAACATCCTGTTTATCTGCGGCGGCGCTTTCGATGGACTGGACAAGATCATTGAGCAGCGCATGGATCAAAAGAGCATCGGCTTCGGTGCGAAGATCGAGGGGAAGAAGGATCGGAACCTGAGCCGTATCCTCGCCAGCGTCCAGCCTCACGACGTTTTGAAGTACGGCCTGATTCCGGAGCTGGTGGGCCGTCTGCCGGTGATTACCACGCTGAATGCTCTGAGCCGCGACGATCTGGTGCGGATTCTGACAGAGCCGAAAAACGCGCTGGTCAAGCAGTATCAAAAGCTTTTGGGCTATGACAACGTGGAGCTGGTCTTTGAGCAGGAGGCGCTGGAAGCCGTGGCCGACAAGGCCATCGAGCGGAATATTGGCGCCCGTGGCCTGCGGGCGGTGATGGAGTCCATTCTGACACAGATCATGTATGACGTGCCCTCCGACCCCACCATTGAAAAGGTGAGTATAACCCGGGGGTGCGTGGAGGGAACGGAGAAGCCCGCGCTGATTTATGACAAGCGGCGCGTGAATCATGCGGTGAAGCTGAGCAACGGCAAAACCGAAAAGCCGGAGCTGCCCGGCAGTACGCCTGCCTCCGCGTCCTGAGCAGCCGCAAGCCTGACGTACAAGGGGGGACGCAAGCTGCGTCCCTCCTTTTTCAATCAAAGAAAGGAACCCGATTATGGAGCTGACAACCTGGAATATTCCCGTTCTGGCCCTGCGGGGCCTGACGGTTTTTCCCCATATGAATCTGACCTTCGACGTGGAGAGACCGATCTCCATTGCCGCTCTGAGCCGGGCTATGGAGACGGACCAGGAGATTTTTCTGGTGACTCAGAAGGAACTTGGGACGGCGGTGCCGGGAGAAAAGGACCTGTACCGGGTAGGTACCGTGTCCCACATCTCCCAGGTCCTTCGCGTGTCCGAGGGAAGCGTCCGCGTGATGGTGGAGGGCGGCCGCAGGGCGCGGATGAAGCGCCTGTGGCAGTCTGAGCCGTTTTTACAGGCCAATGTGGAGGCGCTGCCGGAGCAAAAGGACTCCGAGGCGTTCCTGCACAGCGCCCGGACGGAGGCGCTTTTGCGCCAGACCGCCGTGCTGTTTGAAGAGTATGCCGGAAGGGTCCCCAGCTTGCCGGACGGTGTGAAAGCGCAGGTACTGGAAAACAGGGAACCCGGGTATCTTGCGGACTTTCTGGCCCAGAACGTCCAGCTGCGGACGGAGGAGCGGCAGAGCATTCTGGAGGAGCCGTCTTCTTATATCCGCTTACGCAAGCTGAATGAGTTTCTGGCGCGGGAGAACGACGTACTGGCCTTCGAAGGGGAGATGGAGGACAAGGTGCGCTCCCAGCTGGCCCGGACCCAGAGAGAGCAGATCCTGCGCACACAGATTCGGGTGATGCAGGGTGAGCTGGGCGAGAGCGACGACGGCGATGAGGAGCTGGAGGACTACCGCATGCGTATCCTTCAGCTGGAGCTGCCGGAGGACACGGAAGCCCACCTGATAAAAGAGGTGGATAAGCTGGCGAAGCAGCCCTATTCCAGCGCCGAGAGCGCGGTCATCCGCAACTATTTGGACGTGTGCCTGGAAATGCCGTGGAACACCACCACCAAGGAGCGGCTGAGCGTGGAGACCGCCAGAAAGATTTTGGATAGGGACCACTTCGGATTGGACAAGGTGAAGCAGCGGATCGTGGAGACCATCGCCGTCCGGCAGATGAACCCCGAGGGGAAGGGGCAGATTCTCTGCCTGGTGGGCCCTCCCGGCGTGGGTAAGACCTCCATCGCCATCAGCGTTGCCAAGGCGCTGAATCGGAAGCTGGCCCGGCTGAGTCTGGGCGGCGTTCGGGACGAGGCGGATATCCGGGGCCACCGGAAGACCTACATAGGCTCCATGCCCGGTCGCATCATCGAGGCCATCAGCCGCAGCAAGTCTATGAACCCCCTGTTGCTGCTGGACGAGATCGACAAGCTGGGCAGCGACTACCGGGGTGACCCGGCCTCGGCTCTGCTGGAGGTGCTGGACGGGGAACAGAACAGCGCCTTCCGGGATCACTTCATGGAGATTCCTGTGGACTTGAGCAAGGTCATGTTCATCACCACCGCCAATACCACCGATACCATTCCCCGGCCCCTGCTGGACCGGATGGAAGTGATTGAACTTGGCAGCTATACGGACGAGGAAAAGCTGCAGATTGCCAAAAACCATCTGCTTCCCAAGCAGATGAAGGAGCATGGACTGAAAAAGTCTCAGCTCCGGGTGGAGGACGCGGCCATCCGCGCGCTCATTCGGGATTATACGCGGGAGTCCGGCGTCCGCATTCTGGAGCGACGGATCGCGGCGTTGTGCCGCAAGGCGGACGTCTGCCTCCTGACCACCGGCGTAAAGCGCGTCACTGTGGCGGAAAAGGACCTGCACGAGCTGCTGGATATGTCCCCCTATCCTCCTGCGCTCCACACGGAGCGGGAGGAGGTCGGCGTGGTCAACGGTCTTGCGTGGACCGAGGTCGGCGGCGAGATTCTGGAGGTTGAGGCAAATGCGATGGACGGTACCGGAAAGCTGGAGCTGACCGGCAACTTAGGCGATGTGATGAAGGAATCCGTGCAGGCGGCGCTGAGCTGCCTTCGCAGCCGGGTGGAGACCTATGACATCGACCCGGAGTTTTATAAAAACAGGGACATCCACGTCCACTTCCCGGAGGGGGCCGTTCCCAAGGACGGACCCTCCGCCGGCATCGCCATTGCCACCGCGCTGTGCTCTGCCCTCACAGGGCGGAAGGTTCGGGCGGGATTGGCCATGACCGGGGAGATCACCCTGCGGGGCCGAGTGCTGCCCATCGGTGGACTGAAGGAGAAGACCATGGCGGCGCTTCGCAGTGGGATCAGGACCGTTCTGATTCCGGCGGACAACGTGCGTGATCTGGAGCAGATTGACCAGACCGTCCGTGCCGCGCTGAAATTCATCCCCGTGAGCAATGTGGATGAAGTGTTGAGCCGGGCGCTGTGTCCGGCCCAGGCCCCCATAAAAATTCAGGCGGAAAAGACGCCCGAGTCTCAGGAGCAGCTGCCGGTGGCGGCGTTCGCACCCGTCCGGGAAAGTGGCGGGGATGCGATGCGGCAATAAGGGCGGCGCATAAAAAAATGAAAACAAGGAGGTGATCGCTCGGTGAATTTTACAAAGGCGGAGTTTCTCCGCGCTGCGGCGGACCCAAAGGATTTCCTGCGGGACGGTCTGCCCCAGATGGCCTTTGCGGGCCGATCAAATGTGGGTAAATCCTCGGTGATCAACCGTCTGGTGAGCCGGAAGAATCTCGCCTATGTGGGCGCGACGCCAGGGAAGACCACTCAGATCAACTATTTTAAGGTGGACGGCAAGGCTTGGCTGGTGGACCTTCCGGGGTACGGCTATGCCAAGGTGAGCCGGTCGGAAAAAGAGCGGTGGAGCCGCCTGATGGAGCAGTATTTTCAGGACGAGGGAGACATCCTCACCGTGGGAGTCCTGTTCGTGGATGCCCGTCACAAACCCACAGCCGACGACGTGACCATGCACAGCTGGTTCCGGGAAAGCGGATGCCCGGAGATCGTGGCGGCCAACAAGCTGGATAAGCTGAAGGCCCGGGAGGTGGAGCCCAATCTGGCCCTCATCCGTCAGACCCTGGAAATGGCGGATGACGAGCCGCTGGTCCCTTTCTCCGCGGAAAAGGGTACTGGCCGGGAGCAGCTGATCACGCTGCTGGAAGCGGCCTGCGGTAAATAAGAAAATTGAATACGCTGCAAGGATAAAAACACGTCCCGGTAGGTAGTCCGGGAGTACCCCTAGGGTATCAGTAACCTGCCTCCTTTGGTTGTCCGTTCCCTGCACGCAAGGATTTTAAAGGAGGAATCGATATGGCAGCGTCCATGTCAAAGCTGACGGTTTTCTTTGAGGAGCCCTTCTGGGTTGGCTTGTACGAGCGGCAGGAGGGCGGAAGATACGAGGTGAGCCGAATTGTTTTCGGCGCGGAGCCGAAGGACTATGAGGTTCTTGACTTCTTGCTTGCTAATTGGCATCGGCTGCGGTTCAGCCCCTCCGTAGAAGCGGCGGAAGTGGAGGAGCGGCGCATCAATCCCAAGCGGATGCAAAGGCTGATCCGAAAGCAGACCTGTGAGGAAAACGCCATCGGAACTAAGGCCCAGCAGGCGCTGAGCCTCCAGCGGGAGCAGGGAAAGCTGGAGCGCAGGAGCTGTTCCCGGGAGCAGCGGGAGTCCGAAAAGGAGCGGAAGCTTGCCCTGCGGGAGAAAAAACGCAGGGAAAAGCACAGAGGGCATTGAGCCCTCTGTGCTTTTTTCAAAGCGTGCCAAGAAAGTGGATTAGAACCTGTATTTTTTTATTCCACCGCTTTTTCTTGAAAAAACTTTGTTTTCCCCTTTCCAAAGGCCGTGAAATTTGGTAGAATAACACCATATGAATACGATGGAGGTTTGCGAGATGGCAAAACCTGTATACAAGCGCGTCCTGCTGAAGATCAGCGGAGAAGCGCTGGCCGGAGACAAGCACACCGGTCTGGATTTCGAGGTGATCGGCAGAGTCTGCGACGTCATCGGGCAGTGCGTTTCCATGGGCGTTCAGGTGGGCGTCGTGGTGGGCGGCGGCAACTTTTGGCGCGGCGTGAAGGACGGCGGCGGAAAGATGGAGCGCACCCGGGCCGACCACATGGGAATGCTGGCCACCGTGTTAAACTGTCTGGCGGTGGCCGATGTGATGGAGCAAAGGGGTATGGAGGTCCGGGTGCAGACCGCAGTTGAGATGAGGTCTTTTGCCGAACCCTATATCCGCTCCAAGGCCATCCGGCATATGGAAAAGGGTCGGGTCGTGATTTTCGGCTGCGGCACCGGTAACCCGTTTTTC
>JAEWYA010000077.1 GCA_023395775.1 Bacillota bacterium | reverse complement strand
GTGCAAAGCCCGATGGCCCCGCAGCCGATGACCAGCGCGTTGTCGCCGGGGGTAAAGCCCCGCTCCCGCAGTGCGTGGACGCACACAGCCACCGGCTCCACCAGGGCGCCCATTTCAAAGGATACCTGGTCTTCCAGCGGAATAATGCTCTCCACGGGAACCTGCACATATTCGCCAAAACCGCCGTCGCAGTCGATTCCCAGCAGCTTTAGCGTATTGCAAACGTGGCCGTTTCCCTCGCGGCAGGGGGTGCACTGGCCGCAGGAGAGCAGCGGATACACCGTTACGCGCTTTCCCTTTGCCATGCCGGGAACCCCGTCGCTCTCCAGCGTACCGGAAAACTCGTGCCCCATGACCAGGGGCGCGGCGGCCCGGGGATGAAAACCGGAATAGATATTCACGTCCGTTCCACAGATGCCCGCATGGGACACCTTTACCAACGCCCAGCCCTCTTTGGGCTGGGGCACGGGGACGTCTTTTACCGCGATTTGATTCGCGCCTTCATACACGATTGCTCTCATTGACAGTGCCTCCAGAAAAACCAATTTTATAGAGTATTGACGGGATAGCGCACCGGTTCACCGTTCAGGAAACGGACGGCTTCCTCCGCGCATTTACGCTTCAGCTCCAACGCGGCCTCCTCGGAGTACCAGGCCATGTGGGGCGTGATCATCAGGTTGGGATGGCAAAGCAGCGGACTGGTCCGGTCCAGCGGCTCCTTCGTTACTACGTCGATCCCGGCTCCGGCCAGTTTGCCGGAGGTCAGGGCCGCGTCCAGCGCCGCCTCGTCCACCAGTCCGCCCCTGGAGACGTTGATGAAATAGGAGCCGTCCTTCATTTGGGCAAAGGTCTCCTCATTCATCATGCGCTGGTTGTCCTCGTTCAGCGAGCAGTGGAGCGACACCACGTCGGACCGGCTCAGCAACTCTTCCAGAGAGCCGCAGTATTCGATCCCCTCGGGGAAGTGGCGGCTTGGCTGCGAGTAACCGGTGTCATAGGCAATCACTTTGCAGCCGAAGGGGTGTAGCCGCTTGGCAAATTCGGAGCCGATGCGGCCGGTTCCCACGATGCCCACCGTCAGAGTGGACAGCCGCCGGACGGGAATGGCCTCGGCGTAATCCCACGCTCCGGCCTGCACCCGGTTTGCCAGCAGCCAGGTCTTGCGCACCACGCTCAGCAGCAGCGCCATGGCCTGATCGGCCACCTCGTTCATGCCGTAGTCCGGCACGTTGCACACCTGCACACCGTACCTCGTGGCGTCGGCCAGGTTCACGTTATCCACGCCCACGCCGTACCGTACGATGAACTTCAGTGTGGGAACAGCCTTGAAAACCGTTTCATCCATCCGGGCATACTGGTTTAAAAAGCACACCGCACCCTGACACTGGTTGATGACCTCCTCCTGCGTCTGGCAGTGGAGCCACTTGAAGTCCATTCCCGCGGCAGCGAATACGCCTGCTTCCACATCTACGTTTTTGTGGTCGCAATCGCAGATAACAATCTTTGGATGTTCGTTCATTGATTTAAGCTCCTTATTTTAAATCAACCGCCCACAAAGAGCATGCTGGCCGGCGCAGTGGTCAGACCCAGCGCGGTAGGCAGCGCCATGGACAGCCCGGGAATAAACGTGACAAACAGCAGCGCCACGATCACAACGGCGAAGAAGGGCAGGAGCATTCGGATGACCTGCTCGATCTTGACATTGCCAATCTTGCACCCAGCGAAGAGGATCGCGCCCACCGGCGGGGTGATGGTGCCGACGCAGAGGTTCATAACCATCATCAGTCCAAAGTGGACCGTGGTCATACCAAAGCCCTGGACGATGGGCAGGAAAATCGGTGTGAAGATCAGCACGGCGGGAGTGGGGTCCATGAACGTGCCCACAATTAGCAAAATCAGGTTCATGATGAGCAGAATGACGATGGGGTTGTGGCTCAGGCCCATCATGCCGTTGGCAATCATCTGGGGAATCTTGGCGAAGGACATGACCCAGCTCATAATGGAGGACACGCACACCAGGAATTCCACCACGGCGGTGGTTTTCACGGAGCTGAGAAGAATTTTGGGCAGGTCACCCAGCTTGATGTTACGGTAGATCACGCCCAGAATCAGGGAGTATACCACGGCGATGGCAGAGCCCTCAGTGGCGGTGAATATGCCCTTGAGGATGCCGCCGATGACGATGACGATCAGCAGCAGGCTGGGGATTCCCTGCCACAGCACCTTCAGCGCGGCGGATAGGGAGTAATGCTCCTTACTGATATAGCCCCGCTTTTTCGCCATAAACGCCGTGAGAATCATGCAGCCGATGCCCCAGAGGATGCCGGGGACATAGCCGGCCATAAACAGCGCGGCGATGGAGACGGAACCGGCCACGGTGGAATAGACGATCATGATGTTGCTGGGGGGAATCATCATGCCGGTCGGACCGGAGGCGATGTTGACCGCCGCGGAAAACTCGCTGGCATAGCCCTCCTCTTCCTCCATGGGGCGCAGAATGCTGCCCATGGCGGAGGCGGCGGCCACGCCGGAACCGGAGATGGCGCCGAAGAGCATGTTGGCGACGATGTTGGTCTCGGCAAGATCACCGGGCAACCGATGGGCCACCAACCGCGCGCAGCCGATAAGCCGCTTGGCGATGCCGCCGTTGTTCATAATGTTGCCTGCCAGCACAAAGAAGGGGATTGCCAGCAGGGAGAAAGAATTTGCGCCGGTAAAAAAGCGCTGCGCCGCGGTAATCATCGCCTGGTCGAAGGGCAAAATGACCAGAATGGCGGCGGCGGAGCTTGCGCCGATACTCAGACCGATGGGAAAGCCCAGCGCCAGCGTGATAACGATGCCGACCACCATGATAAGGCCGGCCAATGCAGCTTGACTCATACTCTCTCCGCCTCCTTACATGGTGCCCGCGGTACCATCGCTGGTCCGGGCCGAGTGATTTTTGTATTCCTGAACTGCAACAAAGCAGTTATAGACAGCGTAAAACAGGGTGATCACACCGCAGAACGGCACGGCAATGTAGATCACGCCCACAGGGATTTGCAGCGCGGCATCCATGGTGGTCATCTGGTTCATGGCGCCCCGCAGCCCACCCAGAATCATGACGGCCCAAGCGAAAACCAGCAGCGTAAGATTCGTCAAAATCTCCACCGCCAGCCGCACCGACAGGCTCATGCGATCCTTGAGCACGGTGATGTCCAGATGCTCCCGCAGGCCGAAAACGTAGGCGCTGCCGAACATAATCATCCACACAAACAGGTACTGGGCCAGGGTCTCGGAAATAGCACTTGGCTTATTGAAGCAGTAACGGGTAATGACCTGATAGGTTACGAGGACGGTCATAACGCCCAGAATGATGATACAGCACCACTCCATGACTTTATCGACACCGCGTTTGACGGTCGTAAGCATTTGCATAAGAAAGGTTCCCTCTCTTTCATAATGGACAGGATTGTGAATGCGATCCGCATAAATGGAAATAAGCTCCGGTCCCTTTAGCAGGGGAGGCCCGCAGAACCTGCGGGCCTCCTTATTTTGCACGAATCGTGGAAAATTACCGCTGCTCCTGAATGGCGGCGTAAACAGTCTTGGTCATGTCGGAGCGGTTGGCGACCTCCTGGATGAAGTCCTTCAGGTTATCCTGGAAAGGAGCGATGTCCACCTTGGTGATGGTGACGCCCAGCTCGTTCTGGCACTTGGTATAGTACTCATCGCGCAGCTGCGCGGCCAGAGTGAACATGGTATCCACGGACTCGGTAGCCACTTGCTTCAGCGCCTTCTGGTCGTCCTCGCTCATACCCTTGAGCAGGTTGGTGTTGATAATCAGCTCGTCGGGGATCATCAGGTGGTTGGTCTCGGAGAAATAGGGAGCGACCTCATACTGCTTCAGATCGGTATAGGTGATGATATTGTTCTCAGCGCCGTCCAGCGTACCGGCCTGAATGGCGGAGTACACGTCGCCCTGGCCCATGGGAGTGCCGACGCCGCCCATCTTGTTCATCATCTGAACCATGGTGTCGGACTGCATGACGCGGATCTTCATACCGGCCAGGTCTGCGGGAGAGGTGACGGGCTTCTTACCGTAAACGCAACGGGGCCCGAGGCTGTAAGCAGCCAGCACGGAAAAGCCCGCAGACTCAGTGGGGGCGTACAGATCATCCAGAGCGCCGGACTGGAACACCTTCTGCTGATGCTCCACGCTGTCATACACATAGGGGCAGCCGAAGATGGCAAAGTCAGGGTTCACGTTCTCCACCATGGAGTTTGCGACGATGGCCATTTCCACGGCGCCGCTCTCCACCAACTCCAGGGACTCCTTCTGGGCACCCAGCTGCTCGTTGGGATAGACCTCGATGGAATAGCGGCCTTCCGTGGCGTCATACAGCTTGTCGCTCAGTTCCACAACGGTCTGCGCCTCGGGATTGTCGATGGACTGGTTGAAAGAGCATTTGAGGACGGTCTGGCCCACCTTCGCGCCCGCAGACGAGGCGGCTGAAGAAGACGCGGCGGCACTGCCGGACGCCGCGCCGCTGGAAGCAGCCGCGCTGCTGGCGGCGTTGCTGCCGCACGCGGCGAGGGAGAGCGCCATAGCGCCCGCCAATAACGTTGCAAGAGCGGATTTTTTGCTGAACATACTCTTTTCCTCCTTAAAATTTGGATCTCACCTGTTTTATATTGCTCCGGCTCCTGCCGGCAACAATCTGATCGGTTTCCCGCAGCCCGCGGGCCTCAAAGTAAATGTTCCTGAATGAAACCGTTTCATGAAACCGATTCCATTTTTGGGAAAGAAACATTCCGCCTTTATAGCGGAAGGTTTTATCCCGAGACAGTGGAACCGCGAATCATCAGCCGGTTGGGCAGCTCCTCATAGACCGGCCCTATCGGGCCAGTCCCTCGAATGCGTTTGAGCAAGAGCTCCGCAGCCCGGCGTCCTACTTCCCATGAGTCCTGCGTGATGGTGGTAATCCCCGGCGGAATCAGGTCGGCCCAGCCCCAATCGTCGAATCCGCAGACTCCAAAGTCCTTCCCGATGTGGATACCGGCACTCTGGATACCCTGCAGCATGTGAAGCATGGTCACACCGTTGACGGCAAAC
>JAEWYA010000072.1 GCA_023395775.1 Bacillota bacterium | reverse complement strand
CGGAGCCGCTGGTATTGCTGCTGGAACAGCGGCACGGGCAGATTCCGGACGGTCTCAATAAATCGTTTGACTTATGAGAGGAGGCGGCGTCATGCCGGAGGGAAAGGCAAGGGCGGAGATTGGCCTTGAAATTCTGCGTTCGGCCCAAAGCGAGCTGTATCTGAATTTCCCATATCTGGACGCGGCGCTGTGCGGCCTTCAATTCCAGCCGGGGGATGGAGTGACGCTGTCTCTTGCAACCGACGGGGAGCGACTTTTTTACGATTCCGCCTACCTCTCCGAGCGGTTCCTGCGGGGCATGGCGCACATCGACCGGGCATACCTCCATGTGATTCTGCACTGCCTTTTGCGCCATCTGGCAAAAAAACAGGGGCGGGACCCGGAGCTGTGGGACCTGAGCTGCGACGTGGCGGTGGAGAGCATTCTGGACGGGCTGGACCGTCCCTGTCTGGGGATTGCCGCGGCTCCGGTGCGCCGGAGCTTTTACGGGAGCCTTCAAAGCTGCATGAAGGTACTCACCGCCGAGGGCATCTACCGGGAGCTCCAGCGGCGCAAGCTCCCGGAGTATGAACGGGCGAGGCTTCAGCGGGAATTTTTCGCCGACGACCACGGCCTGTGGGACCCGCAGGGCAGGAAGGATCAGGAGCGCAGCGAGCGTCAGGACAAAAAGTGGCGGTCCGCGTCGGAGCGCACGCAGACGGGGATGGAGACCGTCCTCGCCGGCAGGGCCGCTGGCGGCGAGGCGGTGTACGAGCAGGTGAAGGTTGAAAACCGCCCCGGCGTGGACTACCGGAAGTTTCTCCGGCGGTTTGCCGTCCCCCGGGAGGTGCTGGGAGTGGACGGCGACGGCTTTGACTACGGATTTTACTCCTACGGACTGCGGCTCTATGGCAATATGCCGCTGGTGGAGCCGCCCGAGACCCGGGAGGAAAAGCGGATTGAGGACTTTGTCATCGCCATCGATACCTCCATGTCCACCTACGGGGAGCTGGTGCGGCGATTCCTGTCTGTTACCTATACAATTTTGAGGAGTACAGAGACGTTTTCCACCAGAGTGAACATCCGGGTGATGCAGTGCGACGACCAGCTGCGAAGCGACACGGCGCTTCATGACCTGGGAGAACTGAAAGCCTATATGGAGGACTTTCATCTCACAGGCGGCAGTGCCACGGATTTCCGCCCGGTGTTCCGGCGGGTGGAGGAGCTGCAAAAGGCCGGGGAACTGACGGGCCTGCGGGGCCTGCTCTACTTCACGGACGGCATGGGCCGATATCCGAAAAGGCGCCCGCCCTATGAGACGGCGTTTGTGATGATGGAGGACCCGGCCATGGCGGTGGAGGCGCCGCCATGGGCCATCCGGCTGACGCTGACGGAGCCGGAGCTGGAGACCGCCGAACGGCAGGCGGAGAATCCGGACGAGCGGGACGAAACGGACCTCCGGGACCTGCCGGAGCTATAAGGAGACGGACTTATGAACATCAAACAGGCGAAAGAGGAAATTGCCAATACCCTGAGAGCGTATCTGACCAGGGACGATCTGGGGAACTACCTGATTCCCGCCGTCCGTCAGCGGCCTGTGCTGCTGATGGGGCCTCCGGGCATCGGCAAAACCCAGATCATGGAGCAGATCGCATCGGAGACCGGCGTGGGGCTGGTGGCCTACACCATCACGCATCACACCCGGCAAAGCGCCGTGGGTCTGCCGTTTATCGAAAAGCGGACTTATGGCGGGCGGGAGTTCTCCGTCACGGAGTATACCATGAGCGAGATCCTGGCCTCGGTCTACGACCTGATGGAGCGGACCGGAATCAAAGAGGGCATTCTCTTTCTGGACGAGATCAACTGCGTCAGTGAGACGCTGGCCCCCATGATGCTGCAATTTTTGCAGTGTAAGACCTTCGGCAACCAAAAACTGCCCGAGGGCTGGCTCATCGCGGCGGCGGGGAATCCGCCGGAGTATAACAAGTCCGTTCGGGACTTCGACGTGGTGACGCTGGACCGGGTGAAGCGCATAGACGTTGAGGAGGATTTCGCCGTTTGGAAGGAGTACGCCCGCCGCCGGGGCCTGCACGGGGCGGTGGTATCGTACCTTGACATCAAAAAGGAGAATTTCTACCGCATCGAGACCACGGTGGACGGCATTCAGTTTGCCACCGCCCGGGGTTGGGAGGACCTGAGCGAGCTGATTTATGCCTATGAAAAGCTGGGGCTTCCCGTGGACCGGGAGGTAGTGGAACAGTACATTCAGCTGCCCCGCATCGCCCGGGATTTCGCGGGATATCTGGAGCTTTACGGGAAGTACCAGCGGACCTACCGCGTGGAGGATATTCTTGCGGGGAAATGGGCCGCCGCAGCCGTCTCCGAGCTCCGAACCGCGCCCTTTGACGAAAAGCTGTCGGTGCTGGGGCTGCTGCTGAGCCGCCTCAGTCAGGAGGCGGGCCTTGTCCGGGTGCAGGACGCTCTAACGGACATGCTCCACACCGACCTCACCGCTTTTAAAGCCCGGCTGACCGGGGGAACCGCGGCGGGGGAGGCCCTGCACGATTTGG
>JAEWYA010000046.1 GCA_023395775.1 Bacillota bacterium | reverse complement strand
AAAATTTCGGCTCTCCGGGGTCTCTGTCTCCGGGGTTATGCGTTCCTCTGCCATGTTGCGTTTCCTTCCTTCCTATGGCGCACTCCTGCTTTAGTCCATATAAAAGCCTATTATACAAACTTCGTCTGGAAAATGCAAGAGGGGTCCGCACCGCCGAAAACCAGCAGTCAAAAAACGCCCGGCAATCTTTTCATCGTACCGAGCCGCTTCCATACTCCACCGTCGGGGTTAGCAAAGCAGCCAATCCTCCGTCACATCCCTCAGCGTTACCGGCGTTACCGCACACTGCACCAGCAGCTCCGCCAGCCGCCATACCCGATCACCGGACGGCGCGAGGCCGTTTACGCGGCTGCACTCACTGCCGCGGACGATCTCCACTCCATAATCCCCGGGAAATCCGTCCGTGTTATCCAACAGGTAATATGCCGTTTTTTCTCCCAACACTTCAGTTTCTCCTACCAAAACCCTATGCAACAGCGCTCCCTCCCAATTTTGACAAACTGTCAAGCTAGATCCTGCTTTTACCTCAAATCCCGCTGAGTGGGAATCGATACACGTGTATTTTAACACATTGATCTGTCGAATTTTGTCGAATTTTTTATAATAAGAGTATTTTTGCAAAAAATTAAATTTCTTTATAGGCTTTTGTTTATTAAATATGCACAAAAAATTTCACGTATGAAAGTGAAATACCTCTGCTCTTTTATCTCTTCCGCAAATCCGTCATGGCTCGTCATTCAGCAGAGCCAGCAGCTCCGCCTTGCCGTACAGCAGATTCAGCGCGTCCAGCATGGCGGAGGCGGACAGATGCTCCGGCAGAGCCAGCCGCCGCATCAGCGCCCGGCGCTTTTCCGAGCTGTCCGGCCCGCCGGTGAGGCCCAGCTCATAGAGGTTGGCCTTTGTCAGCAGCTCCCGTTCAGGCGCAGGGGAGTCCTCCCCCTCGAAGGTGGCCCCGGCGCGCTCCAAAGCAGCAAGCAGCACCTCAGGGCGCATTCCCTCCACTCCCAGCTTTCCCTCTTTCCCGGCCTTGCGCTTGCGGTGCTCCTTGCCGTAAAAATCCGGGATGTACGCCTGTTTCACCCTGTCCCGCGGCAGCGCGCCCTTGAGGTAATTTCGGATGACGAACCCCGCGCCGTCGCTGTCCGTCAGGACGATGAGACCCCGCTCCTCCGCAAGGCGCCGCAGGAGGGACAGCTTTTCCTTATCGTTGAATACGGCGAAGCCGCCCACGGGGAACACGGCGGCGTCCACCGTCTGACGAAGGGTATTCTTATCGTAGCGGCCCTCCACCACGATCACTTCCCGCACCTTTCTCATTTACCCTGCGCCCCTAGACGCACCAGCAGCAGCTTCAGCTCACCGGCGCTGTCGACGCCCTTTTCGCTCTTCATCCGGCGATCCAGAACCTGACACTGCTTCACCGCCGCGGCACACCAGGACGCCGTGGCTTTTTTTGCAGCAGACAGTAGCATCCGCACCGGATAGTCCGACTTGTATCCCCACAGGCTCATGAGCCAGTATTTGTCCTTTCCACTGTCGATGGAAAGCCGGGCGGTGTAAATGCGCCGAAGCTGCGCCCCCAGCATTCCAAGAATCAGGATCGGCTCCGTCTGCATTTTCAAAAGGTCGCCCAGAATCCGCGCCGCCTCGTCATAGTTCCCCGCCAGCACCGCGTCGGACAGCTTGAACACCTCCGCCGACAGCACAGGGTCCGCCACCGCGTCGATGTCCTTCTCCGTGACGGTCTTTCCTTTTGCATAGGAGCCGATCTTGGCGATCTCCGGCACCAGTCCGGTCATCAGCGGGCCGCAGAGAAAAACGAGGTACTCTGCCGTCTGCCGGTCGATCTCCTTTCCCAGAGCCCGGAAACGCCGGGCGATCCAGGCCACCAGATCGCTGCTCTCCGCCGGACGGAATTCCACCGCCAGCGCGTGGCTTGTAAGAACCCCGCACAGCTTTTTCATTGTCCGGTTGGGCTTGTAGGTGAGGGTATCGTAAGAAAAGACGATGCAGCAATACTCCGGAACATCCTCCAAAAACGCGGCGAGTTTTTCCCGCTGGTCCTCCCCCAGCTTGAAGAGGTCAAAATCACTGACCAGAATCAGCGTCCGTTCCGTCATCATCGGCATGGCCTCCGCCATCTCGGAGAGCGTCTGGACCGTCAGGTCCTTTCCCTCCAGCCGGTGATAATTGAACTCCTCAAATCCCTTGGGGATCAGCCGCTTACGCAGCTCGCCCAGATAGTATTCCCGGAGGTATGCCTCTTCCCCGTAAAAAATGTAGACGCTGCCGGGAGTCCCGGCGGCGATGTCCGCTTTCAGTCTCTGAAACGCTGTGTCTTCCTTTGATTTTGCCGCTTCACGTGCCATGTTGACCTCTCACTTTACAAAAATGTGGATATTGCCCTGCTTGTCCGTCCGATAGACGGTAACACCCGCCCGCACCAATCGCCGCAGGGCCTCCTCCGACGGGTGACCGTAGCTGTTCCGGCCCACGCTGACAACGCCTAATTCCGGCTTCACCGCATCCAGCAGCTCTTCACCCGTGGAGTATTTGGAGCCGTGGTGCCCCACGATCAGCGCCTCGATGTCCGGCAGAGGATACGCGGAAATCAGCTTTTCCTCCGTCATCGCGTCCATATCGCCGGTGATCAGCAGGTCAAAGTCCCCGTCGGAACAGAGCAGCGACAGACCGTGGTCGTTGTCGTTATCACCGCCAAGGGGCGGATAGATTGTCAAAACGCTGTCTCCCAGCGCCCGCGACTCCTCTTCCGTGACGAACTCCACAGCCACGCCGTGG
>JAEWYA010000036.1 GCA_023395775.1 Bacillota bacterium | reverse complement strand
TTGGCGTAGACCGAAACCGGATGATGCAGGCCGCTCTGCCTGCGGACGCTT
This sequence comes from Bacillota bacterium, assembly GCA_023395775.1. Classification (GTDB taxonomy): domain Bacteria; phylum Bacillota; class Clostridia; order Oscillospirales; family Oscillospiraceae; genus Oscillibacter. The sequence goes on along the minus strand of JAEWYA010000036.1, from coordinate 5,963 downwards.
TTAGTCGTCGCCAAAAAGATCCGCCTCCTTTTCAGGGGTCTCCCCAGCGGCGCTTCCGGGCGGCAGTACCAAACTGCACCGGCTGGATACCGTCAGACACAGATCGGCCGCCGCCGACCGGCACTGCCGAAAAAACCGATCCTGCATCGCTGACCACTTTTGAGAATCGTCCGGGTTCCCGGCGTTCATGGCCGCAGTCAGCCGGTTGGTGGCCCGCAGGTAATGCTGCTCTGCCAGCAGGTACCGGGCGAGACCGTCGGCATCCAGGGACGTCAAAACCCCCATCCGAATCAGCACAGGTGACAGCTCTCGAAACTTCTTTGCCAGGGACGCCGGAAGATAGGACGGCGGGTCCAGTTCCTGGGCGGGCGGTGCCTGGATTTCCCGCGCCTCCCGTTCCTCCAGCTGCGCTTTGGTGTAATGTCTGCTGCCTTTTGCCCGAAGCGACGCCACTGGCTGACGCTTAGGAGGCATTCAGCAGCACCGCCTTTCCCCTGGTAAAGGCCTCCCAGCGCCGGATGATCACATCCACAAAGCGGGGGTCGGATTCCATCAGATAGGCCACGCGCCCCAGCTGCTCACATGCAATCGCCGTCGTGCCGCTCCCGGCGAACAGATCAAGCACCACAGCCTCCCGCAGCGTGGAGTTGGCCACCTGATAGGCAAACAGCCGCACCGGCTTCATGGTGGGGTGCTCTTTGTTTTTGGCGGGCCGGTCGTACTCCAAAACAGTGGTCTGCTTCCGGTCGGAGCACCACAGGTGCGCCCTTCCGTCTTTCCATCCATACAAGCAGGATTCGTGACCGTCCCAAGTGCCGCCGCAATCCAGCTCCTCCGGTTCCGTCTGCCCGTGCAGACAGGGCTCATGCTGCCAGTGATAATCCTGACGGCCAATGGTGGCGCTCTGCTTCACCCAGATCAGGCACTGCCGCACCTCCAGCCCCACATCATAACAGGCATCTCGAAATAGCCGCCCGGGAGCGCCGTCCGCGTGCCAGATGTAAAACGAGGCCCCCGGCTCCAGCACGTCCCGTGCGTTTGTAAGAGCCGCATCCAGAAATTTAAGAAACGCCGCGTCGTCCTGGTGATCATTCTGAATTTTCAGGTGATCCTTTGTCCCGCCGGTAATGTCCACGTTGTAGGGCGGGTCTAAAAGCAGCAGCTGCGCCTGGGCACCGTCCATCAGTGCGGTTACATCGCGTTTCTCAGTAGCGCTCCCGCACATCAGGCGGTGCCGTCCCAGCTGATAGATCTGTCCCGGCTTGCTGACCGGCTCCGTCGGAAGTTCCGGCTCAAAGTCGTCCTCCTGGGCATCGGTAGACTCATCCAGGAGGATGTCGTCCTCGTCAAAGCCAGTCAGATTCAGCTCATAGCCCGCCTCTTTCAGATCCTGAAGCTCCAGACTAACCAGCTCCGCATCCCAACTGGCCTGCTCGGCCAGCCGATTGTCCGCCAGGATGTAGGCGCGGCGCTGCACATCGGTCAGGTGCTCCACCAGCACGCACGGCACCTCGGTCATCCCCTCGGCTCTGGCCGCCAGCAGACGCCCGTGCCCCGCCAGAATGTTGTCTCTTGCATCGATCAGCAGCGGCGCGACAAATCCGAACTCCCGCAGGCTGGCCCGCAGGTTTTGAATCTGTTCCTCGCTGTGTTCCCGCGCGTTGCGGGCGTAGGGAATGAGCTCCGCCACGGGGCGCATCTCTAGTTTCGTAGTAGTTTTCACAGGTTCTCCTCTCAGTCCCCGTACAGATCATCGCCATCAGATCCGGGATCAGTTACTTGTGCCGCCCGCTTCTGCGCCAGGCGGACCCGGCCCGTGGGCGTCAGCCCCAGCTTCTCTGCGTACTGGAGCAGGTTCCGCTCCAGCGACTGCAGCTTGCTGGTTAAAGTGTCCAATTTGGACACCGCCTCAATCAGCTCATCCGGTGTCATGGCGGGGGTGCCTTTCTTGGCAGAGCCCTCCCATTCGGCGTCTGTCAGTTCAGAGCCGTCCCGTGGCTTCTTTTTCCCGGACGGATCAACCGCCCCCTGCACACCAAGCTGATCCAGCAGCTGATTGTTCAGCAGGATCGTCTGATCGCGCCTCGCCAACATGGAGCAGTAGCCCGCCAGCATTTCGCTGTCCAGATCGTCTAGGATGGACAGCCCGTCCATGCGCTTGATGATCTGGTTCCAGTAGGCGTTCGCCGGTTTGTTCCGGGCGACGAAAGCGGGCTTCTTCAAGCGGACTTTCCCGCCACGGTCCGGCAGGGTCGCGGCCTCGGCCTGTTGGCGGGCTTCCAGCTCCGCATCGGTCAGGTGCTTGGACATATTCGCTTTGGGTTTGGGTGGGGTCGGCATCCGCCATCTCTCCTTTCCGCCAACGCTGCGTCTCTGAAACGCTGATAGGGGAAGTTTTCTCGCAAACGAGGGGGCATGCGGTATTCCATCATTTTGGGCAAAACTTTCTGAGGCGGGGCGGCGGGTTGGAAAGCCTTTGGCTTTCCTGTGCGCACCTACGCTCGCACGCCCAGACACACGCGCTCACACGCTCCGGCGCAGGCGTAGCTTCGGGCAAAACTCAGCGTGATTTTTCCGCACGGGATTGCCACAGTTCGCGTGCTGTCTTGCGGCTGTGACAGGAATGGCACAAGCTCTCGAGGTTGTTGCGGTCGGTAAACATCACCCAGTCGCCCTTGTGATCCTCGATGTGGTCCACGTCGGTGGCCAGTGTGCGGATGCCACGCTTGGCGCACTCCCGACAGAACGGCTCCCGCAGGAGCTGTGTAGGCCGGAGATCATCCAGCCATTCCCGCGTCCGGTACATCCAGCGCCAGGACTGAGCCTCCTCGCTGCGCTGCTGGCGGTCTTTAGGCTTGTGTGCCGGGCAGTAGCCGTCACGGGTCAACTCACTGCATCCTGGATGCCGACACGGTCGGAGCGGCTTCATGGCCACGGGCTATCACCTCCGGGCAAAACAAAAAGCCTGCACCAACACTCTCTGCGATTGCAGATCATGTGGCACAGGCACTTAGGCACAGGCACTCGTCAATATTCACGACGGATTCTTGTTTGCAGATCTTGCAAAACACCGTGAGGTCTTTTGCCCTGGTTCCTGGGTTGAGCTTCAGGACTTTTCCCCGCCCGCACTTGGGGCATATCAAGCATCCGTCCTTTACGATTAGTTTAGCACTTTTGGTATTCACTTGCAATTCCTTTCTCCTGTTTTTGTCAGTTATTCAACTATATTCCAAGATTGAATCATTAATTTAAATATAAAGAACTGTTTTCTGCTGGATATACCAGCTGTAATGATATCGGCCAAACTCGTTTCTCACCGTGCTGGCTCCAGATACCCGAACACCGTCAGGAATGGGTATCTGTCCAGATACATCACGGAACATCTCCAGCGGCGGCAGCTTTGCATTCAGCGTCTTTGATGCAACCCACGTCCTGGCGCTGATCGGGATGGTGATGCCATCCGTAGCCTCTTTGTTGAAATACTTGGCCGTCCGCCGGTAGTTATCATAGGGGCCACGCAAAAGCGGCTCATCGTCCACATTCTCGCCAAACTTCCACAGGTATCGCACCTCCGCCGGTGAGAAGTCACTGTCTCGCAGCACTAGATGGATGTGGAAGCGGTGATCACCGTGTCGGCCCTCGATTAAGTACACATAGTCGAATGGACGATTTTTCCATAGCTTCAGCCGCCGAAGGAAGGATCTCCATGCTTTACGAACGTCCTTGAACTTCTCCGGCTCATGCTCCCGGTCAAATGTCAGCGTGTAGCTGCTGCCCTCGAACCCGAACAGCGCCAGTCGCAACTCCAGCCGGTCCACCCGTGTCCGGCAGACGGAGGAGTCGCGGGGCGGGCGGAGAATCTTGTTTTTCTCCGTCCGCTCATACGGCGTGTCATTTGCGCTGAGACGAGGACGCAGTGCCCGGCATTCCTTTACCAGCGGACCGGCCCGCTGCCGGACACAGTACCAAATGGGGTCATTGGTCATTGGTGGCCTCCGGTTTGCGGCGGTAGCAGACAAGTTTGCGATCTAGGATATCCCACTCGAATCTGACTCCGTGGAAATGTCCGACAGCAAACGGAATATTTGCATATCGTCCATATTTTTCTACCGCGACAATTGCCCAACAGTTTACATCATAGATCCACACCGGATTCCCGTCCATTTCCCGTAGCTGCTCCAGCGTCAACGGCTCGTTGGCGGGCTGGGCGGCATCGCCTATCCAGACAATCTCTTCGCTGACTGTATCTTTGAGATAAATGTACTCGTCCTCTACATAAGCCCGGAGAGCGCCGTCATAGCACAGTGCGCGGATTTTCATTAAATCTATTGGGCACGGCTTTAATTTACTCATTGTCAACACCTCTCCCATTTAATCTGATAAAAAAATTGCTTTGGAAAATCAAGGCCTGCCATGAGCTTGAAAATCATATCATCCGGAATATCTTCATGGCCGTTCGCCATCATGCCAAACCGAATACGGTCAATATCGCATCTGGCGGAGGCATCCTCATAACTAAGCCCTCTTGCTGTGCAGGCTTCCCTGATACGCTCTGGAACGATGTAATTCACCTTTTCACGGTAGGTCTTGCTATGATTAACAGGGTCAAAGTCACTCATTGGGAGCCTCCGTTTTCTTGCGTTTTCTATAAAACGGTCTGCGCAAAATTCCCTGAAACTGGACACACCACCAGCACGGGTAGCACGGGAACGGTTCCCACTCTCGCTTGCATCCTTCACACGACCGTCTTTTTTTCATTGGCGTTGTCATCCTCCCCGGCCTGTGCGGCAGTAAATCCGCGTTCGGAATCCCACCATACCGCATCCGTGTGATTAAAAGCCAATGTCGTCAGATCAATTGCATCCTTATCATCGCCCATGGCCTCGTCGATCTGCTCTGTTGTAAAACCGGCGTCCAGCAAGGTCTTTATATTAGCGGCGGATATTTGCACCAGGACATACTCGACTTCGTCTCCACAGATGGAGGTATCAACGATTTCAAGAGAATTCAGCGCCTGCAGCTTATCCGGTGTCAGTGGTTCGTTGTCGGACTCAATCAGATCGGCGGCCCCTTCCAGCATCACCTTGACGCACATCCGTGTTGATTGCAGAGGGCAATGCTCACAGTCCGGCTTTTTGGTATCGGTGTTTCCGCAGCACCGCAGCGCCCCCACAATCTTGTCAGCGTTTTCCATGATCTATCCTTTCCATACCCCGTCTTCTGGGGTATACTTGTCCCGAGGTGATATTTATGAAAATCGAATCGCTAGAAAAATGGTCTGAATATGCTGAATGGCTCTCTGCCAACGGCTACAGCATGTATATGTCCCAATACGGCATTGACAGGCCCGAGGGGTTTCACGCTTGGTTTCTACAACACGAAAGCCCGGCGTGGAGGTCGTAACTTACTCAGAGGCCGTGCGGGACGCGATTTACAAATTTCCGGATAGGTAATCGCTCAAAACGGCAGCTCTCCGTCCTCCGCGTCGACCTCCGCAAAATCGCTATGAGCATCCACGGGAACCGGAGCGGATGTGCCCGAATTGGGCACATCCTTTTTTGAGTCCCCAAAATACACGTTGTCAGCCACGACCTCAGCAGAGCGGCGCTTGTTGCCCTGCTTGTCAACCCAGTCCCGGAGCTGCAAGCGGCCCTCTACCACCGCCATGCGGCCTTTTGTGAAATACTTGCTGACGAACTCGGCTGTGGCACGCCAGGCGACAATATCGATAAAATCCGTCTCCTTCTCGCCGCTCTGGGATTTGAAATCCCGATCCACGGCCAGCGTGAACGACGCCACCGCCGTGCCGCTTCCAGTGCGGCGCAGCTCCGGGTCTCGGGTAAAGCGGCCCATGAGAATAATTTTATTAAGCATCCTGAATCCGCCCCTTCAGATTTTGATAGCGCGTAGCCCCATAATCGTGCATCATGGTCTGCTCCGCCCGGACAGCCGCCATAGTGGAG
>JAEWYA010000011.1 GCA_023395775.1 Bacillota bacterium | reverse complement strand
TTTTCATCCGCCGGTGCGTTGTCAACATGAACATGAAAACACCATCCGTTGCTCCCTGCGCGGCGCCGTTTCCGGCGGCGCGGAACCATAACTTTTTGGACAAACTTTCCGACCCTTCCGCCATTTCCTTATTCCATTTGCCTTTCAGATATGCTAAAATTAGAAAAATGCAGTATGAGAGGAGATGAGACGCCTTGACGGCACAGAGACTGGACAAGCTGCTTTCCGGAACGGGCAGATGGTCCCGGCGGGAAGTGAAGCTGCTGGTGAAGCAGGGACGGGTCTTGGCGGACGGCGCGCCCGTGCCGTCGCCGGAGTCGAAGTACGACCCGGAGGCCGTGACGCTGACGGTGGACGGGGAGACCGTTCTCTGGCGGGAAAGCACATGGGTGATGATGAACAAGCCCGCGGGTGTCCTCTCCGCAACGGAGGACGGGAAAGGGAAAACCGTTCTGGACCTGCTGCCGCCGGAGCTGCAAAAGCTGGAGCTGTTTCCGGTGGGACGGCTGGACAAGGATACCGAGGGGCTGTTACTCCTGACGAACGACGGGCAGATTGCCCACCGCCTGCTTTCCCCCAAATACCACGTTGACAAGGTGTACTATGCCAGAGTGAACGGGCGTCTGGAGGAATCGGACTGCCGGGCGTTTCAGGCGGGTATGTCGCTGGCGGACGGCCTTGTTTGCCGGCCCGCCGGATTGGAGATCCTGTCCGCCGGGGCGGAGAGTGAATGCCTTGTGACGGTGAGGGAAGGGAAGTTTCATCAGGTGAAGCGGATGCTGGCGGCGCAGGGAAAGCCCGTGACTTATCTGAAACGGGTGTCCATGGGCAAATTGCCGCTGGACGCGGCGCTGGGTGTCGGCGATTTTCGATATTTGACAGAGAAAGAACTGGATGTACTCCGAAACAGCCTGGCAGGAGCTTCATGAAATCTTAATATTTTACAAAAAGCCAATGATTTTTTGTTGAAAAAAGAAAAAATGTCTTGCATTTTCACAAAAATGTCGATATAATGTAGTCATTGACAAAATGCACAAAGCAAGATGACGAATGTGCGTTAGGAGGGCCGGCAATGTCGGGAAGAATTTTTCAGAATGTAGTCCTGCAGCTCAAGGAAAATACGGACCGGACGGTGGGCGTGATCGACGGAGAGGGAATTGTGATTGCGTGCAGCGAACTTTCCATGATCGGACAGCGGTGGGCGGAATTCGTCCCAGCGATCAACACTGCCGGAGGAAGCATGCTGGCTTCATCCGGGAAGACCTTCAAGGCGTTGAACGGCTGGGGCAATCAGTTTGACTATGCCGCTTTCGCTTTTGGCGACAACGACATCAGCAAAACGGTTTGCGCACTGGCGACAGTGGCGCTGAACTCCGCCAAATCCTATTATGAGGAGAAGCATGACCGCGGCTCCTTTATCAAAGACATCATCACAGACAATATCATGCTGGGCGACATTTACATGCGGGCGAAAGAACTGCGGGTTGCCAGCGATGTGGCCCGGGGCGTGTTTGTCATTCGTTCCATTAAGAAGACGGAGTCCGTCCCCACGGACTCCATCCAGACGCTGTACCCTGACCGGCAGAACGATTTTGTTCTCTCTGTGGGGGAGGGGAACGTGGTTTTGATCTGCCAGCTGCCCGAGGGAGCCGGCATTCGGGAGTTGAATAAGATTGCGACTTCCATTGAAGAGGCTCTTCGTTCCAACGGTGAGTCCACCGTGGTGGTTGGTATCGGCACCGTGGCCACGCACCTGCGCGATCTTGCCAAGTCTTATAAGGAAGCGCAGATTGCCATCGAGGTGGGCAAGGTCTTCGACACGGAGAAGTATGTCATCAACTACGAGAATCTGGGCATTGGCCGCCTGATTTATCAGCTGCCCACTACTCTTTGCGAGATGTTCTTGCAGGAGGTCTTCAAGAAGAACCCCATTGACGCGCTGGATAAGGAGACGTTGTTCACCATCCATAAGTTCTTTGAGAACAATCTGAATGTCTCCGAGACGGCCAGAAAGCTGTTTGTCCATCGGAATACGCTGGTGTATCGTCTTGAAAAGATCAAGAAGCTCACGGGCCTCGACCTCAGGGAATTTGATGATGCCATTACCTTTAAGGTGGCGCTGATGGTCAAGAAGTATCTGACCTCTCGCGGCATTGACGCCTGATTGAAATTAAGAAGAGAGCGGACGCAGGTCCGCTCTCTTTTTTGCTCCAGACGAAGACGGAGGCGCGTTTTTTGTACACGGGAGGAAGTTGGACGGCGGACATTTTGAAAGAAATTTCGGCTGCCGCCCGCGGTTCTGCGTTGGCTGTGCCAGTTGGGATCCTCAGAAATTTTAGCGTTGGACAAAGCGGAGCGGATATGATATAATAAAACTGTATGAGTTGCGAAAGGTACGAGGTGTTTCCATGCGGATTGATGTGCTGGGTGTTGGCTTTGACAATGTGACCATGGCGGAGGCTGTGGCGGAGGGGCAGCGCCTTTTGGATACTGAAGGGACGCACTATGTTGCGACCCCGAATCCGGAGATTGTGGAGGTCTGCCGGGAGGACCCGGCGGCGCGGACCGCCGTCAACGGTGCGGATCTGGTCCTGCCGGACGGTATTGGCGTGATCAAGGGCGCGGCAATGCTGGGAACCCCGTTGAAAGAAAAAACGCCGGGTATTGAATTTGCCGGGCATTTGATGGAGAAAATGGCCGGAGAGGGGAAGTCCCTTTATCTGCTGGGGGCCAAGCCAGGTGTTGCGGAGGAGGCTGGAGCCCGGCTGGCCGCGAAATATCCCGGATTGAGAATCGCCGGAACCCACGACGGATATTTCAAGGAGGACGCCCCTGTGGTGGAGGCCATCCGACTGAGCGGGGCGGACTGTGTGTTCGTGTGTCTGGGAGCTCCGAAGCAGGAGCTGTGGATGGCAAAAAACGGGAAAGCCACCGGAGCCCGCCTGCTGTGCGGTCTGGGAGGAAGTCTGGACATATTCGCGGGAAAAGTGGAGCGGGCGCCGGAGTTCTGGTCGCGCCACGGGCTGGAGTGGTTTTACCGGCTGTGCAAAGAGCCCCGCCGCATCGGACGGATGATGAAGCTGCCGCTGTTTCTGGTCCATGTGAAGCAGGAGAAGGGACGGCGGAAATGAGCGGAAAACTGATCGTATTCGAGGGAACCGACGGTTCCGGAAAGGCTACTCAAGCCGGTATGCTGGGGATAAAGCTGAAAGAGCGGGGCGTTCCCTTTCGGGAAATTGACTTTCCACGGTACGGAAATCCCTTTGCGGAACCGGCCAGACTGTATTTAGACGGGGCGCTGGGGAAAAAGCCCGAGGACGTCAGTGCCTACGCTGCCTCCACGCTGTACGCGGTGGACCGGTATGCTTCCTACAAACAGGACTGGGGCGCGGCCTATGAGGCCGGGATGCTGATTCTTGCGAACCGCTATACGACTTCCAATGCGGTGCATCAGGCGTCAAAGCTCCAGCCTGCCGAGCGGGCGGAATTTCTGGATTGGCTGTTTGATCTGGAATATTGCCGCCTGGGCCTTCCAAAGCCTGATTTGGTGCTCTATCTGGACCTTCCCACGGAACTTTCAGAACAGATGCTGCGTCAAAGAGAACATAATACCGGCGTTAAAGCGGATATCCATGAGCAGGATGACACTTATTTGCGCAACTGCCGGATGAATGCCCGGCAGATTGCCCAGGATCTGGGCTGGTCCATGGTAAACTGTGCTCCGGACGGACAGATTCGCTCCGTGCAGGATATCCACAGCGAGGTGTGGCGGAAGGTGAAGAAATACCTGTAAGGCCAGTCCGCTTTTCACTTCGGCAAAACGGGACGTCTCGCGTCCCGTCTGCCCGTGGAGGTGGATCAGCAGCAGCCGTTTCCGCAGCCGCCGCCGCAGCCGTTTCCGCAGCTGTTGCCAAAGTTGTTGCCGCAGAAGCCGTTTCCGCCGCAGCAGCACAGGATCAGAATGACAATGATGATGAGCCACAGGCAGGAGCAGTTGCTATTCCCCGAGTTAAAGCACATGGATTTGTCACCTCACTTAAAGTCTTTGAGATAATCTATGCGCCGGTGAACCAATGGGAAACTTGGCCATCAAAAAATTTTAAACACAGCAGGATCGCAGGAGGTATAACAGGATATGTCTGAATACAACAATCAGGAAACCGCCAACTGGGACGCGAATCAGGTTCGCCGGGAGAGCGTTCGCCATTCCCGGGCAGAAGAGGAAGCGGGCCGCGGGCCGCACCGCCGCCGTCGCCGCCGTCGGTTTCTCAGCGGGTGGAAATATGTGCTGTTTGTACTGCTGACCTCCGTGCTGGTGGCAGGCGTTGGCTGGCTGCTCATCAATGACTTCTGCGCGTTCAGCAAGGCGGACGTCACCACTACGATTCAGGTCACGGCGGATGACAATCTGAAAAGCATTGCCGGCAAGCTCCACGATGCTGGGCTGATTCAGTATAAGTGGTTTTTCAGATTCTTCGGGGGCCTTGCCGATGCCAATAACAAAATCGGTATCGGAAGCTATGAGGTGAACAGCGAGATGGACTACATGGCGCTGATCAACGCGATGCACAACTCCTCCGGCGGCATGAATACGGACACTGTCCGCATCACGATTCCGGAAGGCTATACCGTCAAGCAGATCATTGCTCTGCTTGCGAAAAACGGCGTCAATACCGAGGCAAATCTGACTCAGGCCGCTCAGACTGCCACGTTCAGCTATGATTTTATCGACAATTCCTCCAACGACATTTCCCGCCTGGAGGGCTATCTGTTCCCGGACACCTATGATTTTTATGTGAATGAGAAGCCCGAAAGTGCCCTGCGCCGCCTGATTTCCAACTTTACCACGAAGATGGACGACGACATGATGGCCCAGGTGGAAGCATCCGGCCACAGCCTGAAGGAGATCGTCACCGTGGCGTCCCTGATCGAGAAGGAGACGGCGGGCAGCGACCAGAAGACCATTGCCTCCGTCATTTACAACCGGATGGCGGACACCGGGAGCCATGGCACCTATGGGATGCTGCAGGTGGACGCGTCCTTGCTGTACGCGCTGCCGGATCACGAGGGCGCCATCACAAACGACGACAAAAAGGTGGATTCCGAGTATAATCTTTACAAGTACAAGGGCCTGCCACCCACGCCCATTGCCAACCCGGGCCTCACTTCGCTGGAGGCGGCGCTGGAACCCGAGTCCACCAACTATTATTTCTACGCTCTCGGGAAGGACGAAACCCACCACTTCTCCACTACGCTAAAGGAACACAATGACTTTATCAACAGTGATCAGTATGCTGGAAACTAAGCTGCCGGAGCTGCTTTGCCCCGCGGGAGACATGGAGCGACTGAAAATGGCGGTGGCCTACGGCGCAGATGCGGTGTATTTGGCGGGGACCAGCTTTGGAATGCGCTCCTTCGCCGGCAACTTCTCCGACGAGGAGCTGCCAAGGGCAGTGGAATACGCCCACAGCCGCGGCGTCAAGGTCCACTGCACGGTGAACACTATGCCCCGAAACGACGAGGCCGCCCGCCTTCCGGCGCATCTGGAAAAGCTCCAGAGCGCCGGGGTGGACGCGCTGATCATGGCGGATCTGGGGGTTTTTACCTTGGCGGGAAAATACGCGTCCCGCTGCCAGCGCCACATCTCGACCCAGGCCAGTATTGCCAACTACGAGTGCGCCAGAGCCTGGCACGATCAGGGGGCGCGGCGGGTGATTCTGGCCCGGGAACTGAGTCTGGACGAGATCAGAGAGATTCGGGCCAAAACCCCGGCGTCCCTCGAGATCGAGTGCTTTGTTCATGGGGCCATGTGCGTCAGCTATTCGGGCCGCTGCCTTCTCAGCAGCTATATGACCGGGCGGGACTCCAACCGGGGCGCCTGCGCTCAGCCCTGCCGGTATCAGTACGCCCTGATGGAGGAAAAGCGCCCCGGGGAATACTTCCCGGTGTTTGAGGACGAAAAGGGTACGTATATCATGAACTCTCGAGACATGTGCATGATCGACCATCTGGACGAGCTGTGCGCCGTCGGGATCAGCAGCCTGAAAATTGAGGGGCGGGCAAAGTCCGCCTATTACGCGGCGATCGTCACCGGAGCTTACCGCCACTGTTTGGATGCCGCGGCGGCCGGAAAACCGCTTGATCCCGTGTGGCGGGACGAGGTGGAGCACGTCAGCCACCGCCGCTATTCCACCGGCTTTTTTTACGGTGAGCCGGGGCAGTACATTGAGGATTCCCGTTACATCAGGAACTGGCAAGTCGAAGCCCTTGTCACCGATTGCGACGAAGACGGAAACGCCACGCTGTCCCTGCGAAATAAGATATACACCGGGGAGGAAGTGGAGGTCGTTGGGCCGGACTGCCGTCCCTTTGCCATGACCGTTCCGGAGCTGCGGGAATTGGATGGCACGGCGACGGACGAGATCAAAACGCCTCAGACCGTATTTCAGATGAAGCTGCCCCGCCCGGTGCCGCCGCTGTCGCTGGTGCGGCATGCCGTGGAGCTGTCAGTCAGGTAACAGGACCCAGACAAGTAAGGAGAAAGATAATGAACGCAGACGTTGTGATTATTGGCGCAGGCCCCGCCGGTATTTTTACCGCTCTTGAAATGCTGAAGAAGGGCAGCAAGCAGAAGATCGTTATGGTGGAGAAGGGACAGAGCGTGGAAAAGCGCCACTGCCCCAAGGACAAAACGGGACACTGTATGAACTGCAAGCCCTACTGCCACATTACCACCGGCTTTTCCGGCGCGGGAGCATTTTCCGATGGAAAGCTGTCGCTTTCCTATGAGGTGGGCGGCGATCTGCCGACCCTGATCGGAGAGAATCTGGCTCAGGAGACCATCAACTACGCTGACCAGATCTATCTGGACTTCGGCGCCGACGAGCATATCGAGGGTCTTGGCAACGACCCCGAGCGCAAGGAGATCCGCAAGCACGCCATTCAGGCGGGCTTGAAGTTGGTGGACTGCCCCATCCGCCACCTGGGGACGGAGAAGGCGCAGAGCCTGTACCTTGCCATCGAAAAGTATCTGCTGGAGCAGGGTGTGGAGATTCTGTTCGGCTACGAGTGCTCCAACATTATTTTGGAAAATGATGTATGCAAAGGCGTCTCCATTTCCAACGGAAAGACCGACCAGGAGGTCATTGCAAAGCATACCGTTGTGGCCACGGGCCGCCGCGGTGCGGACTGGCTGGAAA
>JAEWYA010000063.1 GCA_023395775.1 Bacillota bacterium | reverse complement strand
ACCAAAAAGCGCGAACAGTTCAATAATATGATTGAGGACTGCAAGGCAGAAATAATAGATATGATAATAACTAAATCTATTTCGAGGTTCGCCCGCAGGATGGGGACGATGGCCAGCTTTTTTCCGGCGATGGTCTTGAAGGTGCCGGGGGCAACGGGGGTCTCTACCTCTACATCCTCCAGCGGAAGGTCGCGGGTGGCCTCGTAGGTCATCAGCATGGCGATTTCGCAGACCAGCTCCCGAAAGTCCTTCGTGCTGGTGTCCTTATTGCGCAGGATGGTCAGCTTGTGCTGGAGCAGGGGATGGTTCAGGATGTGGATGTTGTCGTTCATTTTCCGTTCTCCTTTTTTATTTGGTCTCGCAGCCGCTCCGCCTGTGCGGGGCGCAGATATATGGGGGAGAGTGCCTGTGCCGTCGTCAGTTTTCCGGCAGCGGCGAGCCCCTCGGCGGCCAGGGCCACACCCACGGCATTCTGGTGCAGCAGCCGGGCGGGCGCCAGCGCGCAGGGAACGCCGGATTCCTCCAGCGCCCTTTGGCACAACGTACCGCCATCGCCCACGGCGATTTTAGGCCGGGGATCGCTTCTCAGCTCTTCCGTCAATTCGGAAAGACCGACGGCCCGGTCCTGACAAAGACGGGTGAGGATCCCGTTTTTCGCCTCAAACAGCGCGTTGTATACCTGATTGCGTCGGGCGTCCATGGCGCAGACGATCAGCGTGTCCATGTGGCTCAGACCCAGGGCCATGGCCTCCAATGTGGAGACTCCGGCGGCGGGAAGGCCGGCGGCAAACGCCAGTCCCTTCGCGGCGGCCACACCGATGCGGATGCCGGTGAAGGACCCCGGCCCAACAGCCACCGCCACCGCGCCCAGATCGCCCATGGTCAGCTCCGCATTTTTCAGCATGGACTCCACCATGGGCATCAGCGTCCGGCTGTGAGTCAGTCCGGTGTTCTGATAGCAGGAGGCCAGAACCTGCCCGCCCTCCGTCACCGCGGCGGAGCAGGCTTTTGCCGAGGTCTCCAGCGCTAAGATTTTCAAGAAACGTCCACTCCCTCCACCGTGATGGTTCGCCAATCGTCGCTTTCCGGGCGGCGGGCAATGCTTACCCACACCGTGTCCTCCGGCAGGGCGTCGCTCACCCGTTCGCTCCACTCCACGGCGCAGACGCCGCCCCGACCCAGGTAATCCTCCCAGCCGATGTCGAACAGCGCGTCCGAATCCGGCAGGCGGTACATGTCGAAGTGGAACAGAGGAATTTTCCCCTCGTACTCGTTGACAATGGTGAAGGTGGGGCTGGTGACCCGGCCCGTACAGCCAAGCCCCCGGGCAAGTCCCCGGATGAATGCCGTCTTCCCCATCCCCAGATCGCCCCGAAAGGCCAGTACCGTCCCCGGACACAGCCGCTTGCCAAGCGCCTCGCCGATGGACTCCGTCTCCGCCTCACTGCGAGACAGGTATTCCATGCCCACGCCTCCCCTCTTAAAAATTGCCTGAAATAGTATAGCACAGTTTTTCCCGCATGTAAAAACAAATTTCATCAGTTTACATGCCGCCCCGCCTGTGGTATACTATTAATCTGCAAAATTGTAGGTTTTCTGATAGGAGATGCCATGTTCAACCGTCTTCGCGATACTCTCTCCGATTTTTTTCAGCAGGCCGATCTGGTGCTGCTGGGCCTTTGCTGCGGGTGCACTCTGTTTGGAATGGCACTGATTGCCAGCGCCACCCACTACATGGGGACCGGCAGCATGATTCGATCTGTAGGCATCCAGGGCGCGGCGATGCTGATTGGCCTGGCAGCCTATATCCTGCTGTCCATGGTGGATGTGGAGCTGCTGGTAAAGCACTGGAAGATCATTCTGGCGGTCAGCGTCGTTTTCATTCTCCTGCTGCGCACGCCGCTGGGAGTTACCCGCAACGGAAATCGTGCGTGGCTGGAGATCCCCCACGTGCCCTTTTCCGTCCAACCGGCGGAGGTTGTGAAGATTACGTTTATCATCCTGCTCTCCAAGCAGTTTGAGTGGATTAAGGAGCAGCGAAGGGAGCTGAAGAGCTTTGGCAGTGTGGTGATGCCCACGGTGCACCTGCTGTTTATGGTGGGGCTGATCTATGCGGTGTCCAGCGACATGGGCAGCGCGCTTGTCTATGTGTTTATATTTATTTGCATTGCGCTGGTGGCCGGTATCGCGTGGCGGTGGTTCATCCTTGGCGGAGGCGGTATGACGGCGGCGGTTTTGGCGCTGTATTTTCTGGACAAGCTGCCCTCCCATATGGCGGACCGGTTCCACGTGCTGTTTGACCACAGTTTCCAACCGCAGGGCGTGGGTTGGCAGCAGACGCGGGGGTTGCTGGCGCTGGGCAGCGGCGGCTGGTTTGGACAGGGGCTGTTCAACGGTACTCAGACTCAGGCGGGGTCAGGCTCTCTGCCGGCGCGGCACACGGACTTCATTTTTGCAATGATCGGGGAGGAACTTGGCTTTTTCGGGTGCCTTCTCGTGATCCTGCTGCTGACGGCCATTATCCTTCGCTGTCTCTGGGTGGCGCGGCAGGCCTCGTCGGATTATGCGCGGCTGGTCTGCGTGGGTATGGCGGGAATGCTGATCTTCCAGACGGTGGAAAACATCGGCATGTGCCTGTTCGTCATGCCCGTCATCGGTTTGACGCTGCCTTTTTTCAGTTACGGCGGTTCGTCCGTGGTCACGCTGTACGCCGCCATGGGCATTGTCTCCGGAATCAAGAAACGGGCGCTTATGAACTGGAACCGGTAGAAAGACGAAAGCTCCGCTCTCTGTTACGGAAAGGGAGCGGAGCTTTTTTGCATCGAAGACGGCTTTTGCGATGTGCAGCGCAGCCCTACACATCCTCCACGAACAGAATTCCGGGGACTCTGTACAGCGTTTCCAGCAGATGCCCACCGTCGCTTTCCCGCCCGGTGTGCTGAAGATCAAGAATGGACCCCGCGCCGTTGCGGCCCTCCTGCCCCGCTGATGTCCGGTGATGACGATGATGCCCGCACCCAGAAAGCCGATACCGCTGATGACCTGCGCGCCCAGATGGGCGGGGTCGGCATCGGGATTGAAGTAGAGCATTAGATATTAGTTTAAAAGCATCACCGAGGCGGCGCCGATGCACACCACCACGTGGGTGAGAAGTCCGGCGGCGTGTCCAATTTTTGACTTGTAATTCCGCGATTTGTGTGCTACACTGCAAAAATATGATAAACATTCTCAAATTTAAAGGAGACCTGTTTTGAAAAAGCAAATTTTACGGTTACTTGCGGCGCTGTCCGCCGCCGCGCTGCTGTCCGGCTGCGGGGCGGCGGACGGATCTTCCGCCTCCTCCGCTTCGGAGGACAAATTGCTGGTGACGGCCACCGTTTTTCCTGCCTACGATTTTGCCCGGGCCGTCTGCGGCGATTTGGCGGAGGTGAAGCTGCTGCTTCCTCCCGGCGCGGAGAGCCACAGCTATGAACCCACGCCCAAGGACATTCTAACGGTAGGGGACAGCGATCTGTTTCTATATTTGGGCGGGGACTCGGACGCCTGGGTGGAGACGTTGCTGGAGTCCGTCGACGGCGGAGTGAACGGCATGAAGATGATGGACTGCGTAAAGTTAAAGGAGGAGTCCCACACTGAGGGTATGACCGCCGAGAAGGAGAACGATCACGGCGCCGGTGAGGTGCTGGAGTACGACGAGCACGTCTGGACCTCCCCGGTCAACGCCGCCGTCATTACCACCGCCATCGGCGAGCAGATGGCGGAACTAGATCCGGATCATGCGGCGGACTATCGGGCCAACGCGGAGGACTACGCCGATAAACTTATGGAGCTTGACAAAAAGTTCCGGGACTTTTTTGAAACTGTCGACAATAAAACAATGGTGTTTGGCGACCGTTTCCCTCTGCGGTACTTCGCGGACGAATACGGACTGGACTGCTACGCGGCGTTTCCCGGATGCAGTACCCAGACGGAACCCTCCGCCGCCACCATCGCGTTCCTGACGCGGAAGGTGGAGCAGGAAAAGCTGGGGACGGTGTACTACATTGAATTCTCCAACCATCTGGTGGCGGACAGCATCGCGGAGGCCACCGGGGCGCAGACCGCGCTGTTCCACAGCTGCCACAACGTGTCGCAGGCGGACATGGATGCGGGAGCGACCTACCTTACCCTGATGGAGGGAAATCTGGAGACGCTGAAAGCTACGATGAAGTGAGAAAAGACAGGCGTGGGGAGACGGAACCGTCTCTCCACGCCTGCGTCAATCCCGCAGAAGGCGGGCCATGTCTTCCGGCAGCTCCGCGTGAAATTCCAGGGGTTCCCCGGTGATGGGGTGAATCAGCGCTATCCGGCAGGAGTGGAGGGCCGGACGGGCGATCAGGGAAAGGTTCTCCGTGCCGTACAGCCAGTCCCCCGCAAGTGGGCAGCCCACGGCTGCCATGTGAACCCGGAGCTGGTGGGTGCGGCCCGTTTCGGGAACCAGGCGCAGAAGGGAGAGATCGCCGTGGGTCTCCAGAACCTGATACCGGCTGACGGCAGGCTGGCCGTCGGGGCGGACCGTGCGCTTGATCGCGGAGGTCTCGTCCCGCCCAATGGGCAGGTCGATCATACCCTCGGCCGGATGGGGGAAACCTTCGCAGACGGCCCGGTATTCCCGGTGAAATAAGTCGGAGTGGAGGGCTTTGCGTAAAAGATCGTGGACGTGTCCGCTTTTGGCAATCGCCATCAATCCCGTGGTGCCCTTATCCAAGCGGTTTACCGCGTGAAAAATGAACTCCGTTCCCCGGCTGTAAGCCAGCGCTCCCGCCACGGTAGGGGTGTCCGGCAGAAAGTTGGACACGTGGGCGGTCATGCCCGCGGGCTTGTTGACGATCAGAAGATGCTCGTCCTCCCAGACAACGGGCAGGGGCCACGGCCCCGGTACCGGGGCCTCCCGCTGAGCCCGGACGTCTCCACTCTCGGCGGAAACCGTGTCGCCGGGAGAGAGAACGAGCGTGGTGCGGGCGGGCTGACCGTTCACCAGAATGCCGCCTTCGGCGCGGGTCAGGCGGGAGATGGCATGGGAGGAAAAGTGCAGCAGCTGCTTCAAGACGCAGCGGACGGTGAGGCCGGATTCCGCCGGAGAAACGCGGTGGGAAACATATGGCATATGTCCGCCTTCCTTAAAAAAATATTTTGCAGCTATTTTACCACACGGCCTGATGGATGGCAAGGCGCCCGCGCCTTGCGGAATGGGGCGGAATGTAGTAAAATGGGGAACAATACGAACGGCGCGGTCAAAGCGCGCACGGACTTGAAGGAGGCCCCTATGCTCTTATCGGCGGAACATCTGTCCATCAACTTTGGCAGCAGACAGCTGCTGGAGGATGTGGATTTCTATTTGAACGACGGTGACAAGGTGGGCGTCATCGGCATCAACGGAACCGGAAAATCCACCTTTCTGCGGGTCTTGGCTCAAGACCTTGAACCGGACGGCGGCACTGTGCGCCGGGACCCCAACGTACAGGTGAGCTTCCTGGCCCAAAACCCGGACATGGACGACGGAGCCACCGTGCTGGAACAGGTTTTCCTCAGCTTTCCCAAGGAGTTCCGGGCACTGAACGAGTATGAGGCGAAGTCCATGCTGAACCGGCTTGGCATCCCGGACACGGAGAAAAGGATCGGCACGCTCTCCGGCGGGCAGCGGAAGCGTGTGGCTCTGGCCGCGGCGCTGATCCATCCGGCGGATGTTCTGATTCTGGACGAGCCGACGAACCATCTGGACGCGGAAATGGTGGCTTGGCTGGAGGAGCGCCTCCGGAAGTGGACCGGGGGATTGATTATGGTGACCCATGACCGCTACTTTTTGGAGCGCGTGGCAAACCATATTACGGAGCTGGACCGCGCCAAGCTCTATCACTATGAGGCAAACTACTCAAAGTATCTGGAGCTGAAGGATCAGAGGGCTGAGATGGCCCAGGCCGGCGAACGGAAACGCCAGTCCATACTGCGGGTGGAGCGGGAGTGGATTATGCGGGGCTGCCGTGCGCGAAGCACCAAAAGCCGGGACCGGATCGAGCGGTATGAGAA
>JAEWYA010000060.1 GCA_023395775.1 Bacillota bacterium | reverse complement strand
TCCGGGGCCGGCGCTTCAGTCTGCTCCGCCTTATTGGCCGGATTGCCGGACCCGCATGGCCCGCATGGCATTCAAAATCGCAAGGAATGCCACGCCCACATCGGCAAACACCGCCTCCCACATGTTGGCCATGCCAAAAGCGCCCAAAATCAGCACCAGCGCCTTCACACCCAGCGCAAAGGCAATGTTCTGGCGGACAATGCGCAGCGTCTTGCGGGAAATTCGTATGGCGGCGGCGATCTTGTCCGGTCGGTCATCCATCAGCACCACATCCGCCGCCTCAATGGCCGCGTCGGCGCCCATGGCTCCCATGGCAATGCCGATATCGGCGCGGGTCAGGACCGGCGCGTCGTTGATCCCGTCGCCCACAAAGGCCAGCTTGCCGCCCTCGCTTTTGAGAAGGCTCTCCGTCAAATTCACTTTGTCGGCGGGCAGCAGCTCCGCATGAAATTCATCCACACCCAGCTCCTTGGCCACGGCTTCCGCCACTGCCTTTGCGTCTCCGGTGAGCATCACGGTCTTTTTGACGCCATTGGCTTTCAAATCCGCAATGGCCGCTTTTGCATCCGGCTTTATCTCATCGGAGATCACAATATGTCCGGCGTAGAACCCGTCCACCGTCACGTGGACGATGGTGCCGGGCAGCTCGCAGGGGAGCCACTTCACATTCTCCCGCTCCATCAGCCGCGCATTGCCCACGCAGACTCCGCGACCATCGACTTTCGCCCGGACGCCGTGTCCGGAAATCTCCTCCACCTCCTCGGCCCGGGACTCCTCCATTCGGGCCGGGCAGGTCGCCCGCAGGGACTTGGAAATGGGATGGTCGGAAAACTGCTCCGCCAGGGCCACCCATTCCAGCACCTGTTCTTTGGAATATCCCTCCTCGGGGTGGATGGCGGTGACGGAGAAGGTACCCTTTGTCAAAGTGCCGGTCTTATCGAAAACCACGGTCTGCGTCCCAGCAAGAGCCTCCAGATAGTTACCACCCTTCACCAAGATGCCGCATCTGGACGCGCCGCCTATGCCGCCGAAAAAGCTGAGAGGTATGGAGATTACCAGCGCGCAGGGGCAGGAGATCACCAGAAAAATCAGCGCCCGGTGGAGCCAATCGCTCCATACCGTCCCATAGAGAAACGCCGGCGGAGTGGACAGGACTGCCAGCGCCAGCGTGGGCAGCAGAAACAGCAGCGCCGCCGCCATTACCACGCAGGGGGTGTAGTACCGGGCAAAGCGGGTAATGAAGTTTTCACTGCGGGACTTGCGCTCCCCGGCATTTTCCACCATTTCCAGAATTTTTGAGACCGTGGACTCTCCGGCAGGTTTCGTCACCCGGACACGAAGCACGCCCCGCTGATTCACGCAGCCGCTGAGAATGGGATCGCCCACGGCGATATCCCGGGGAACAGCTTCGCCGGTGAGGGCGGCGGTATCCAGCGTGGATGTCCCGTCGATCACCACGCCGTCCAGGGGGACCCGTTCGCCCGGCTTTACCACAACGGTTTCCCCCACGGCCACGTCCTCCGGGTCCTCCGTGGTAATCACACCGTCCCGCTCCACATTGGCGCTGTCGGGCCGGATGTCCATAAGAGACGCAATAGACTGTCGGGACTTGCCCACCGCATAGTCCTGAAACAGCTCTCCCACCTGATAGAAGAGCATGACAAACACGGCTTCGGCGTATTCGCCGGTGCCAAAGGCTCCCACCGTGGCGAGGGCCATCAGGAAGTTTTCGTCAAAAACCTGTCCCCTGGCGATGTTGCGCACCGCCTTCCACAGAATATCCCAGCCAATCATCGCATAGGGAACCAAATAGCACAGCGCCTGTGCAAGCCCCGTCAGCGGCAGGAAATGGACGGCGATCAGCAATCCGGCTGCGGTTAAAATACGAATCAGCATTTTCTTTTGTTTTTTACTCATACAAACGCTCCCTTTTCCGGCCGCGCCGGTTTTGGCTCAGCCGCGATGCCCGCTGGGATAAATCGTGGGCCCCGGCGATCCGATCCCAAAACGTCCTTTTCATTCCATCAGCGATTGATCACACAATCCGGCTCCACCTTCCGGCAAATCCGGACCACCTCGTCTAAAATCGCGTCGAACCGGTCGTCGTCCGCGTCCAGCGTCAATTTCTGGGCCATAAAGCTGACGACGGCGTCGTTGACGCCGTCAATTTTTTTGATGGCGTCCTCCATTTTCGCGGCGCAGTTGGCACAGTCCAAATCGGTAAGTGTAAAACGCTTTTTCATAAAAAACCCTCCGAACATGTATTTTTCAGTTCCGCCTGGGCGGAAGCGCGCAGGATTCAAACTCACTCTGAGACATGCTCCATTCCCTGGTCAATGATGGTGCGCACATGGCTGTCCGCCAGGGAGTAAAACACGGTTTTTCCCTCCCGGCGGGACTTTACCAGCCGCGCGTTCTTTAATGCCTTCAGCTGGTGCGAAATGGCGGACTGGGTCATTCCCAACAAGGCCGCAATGTCGCATACGCACATCTCCGACGCGGAGAGCACGTACAGAATGCGGATTCTTGTGGAATCACCGAAAATTCGGAACAGCTCCGTCAGGTCGTAAAGCGTGTCCTCGCTGGGCAGCTCGCTCCGGACCTTTTTTACGAGATCCTCGTGAACATTGATGAGATCGCAGATATCGGCGTTATAGCGGTCTTCCATGCAGCAGTCCTCCTTTATATGAACAGTTGAACGATTGTTCATATGTTCATTATATTCTGTCGGCTCCGTTTGTCAACCCCTTTTACAAAAGTGTGGAAAAAAATTTTGAAATGTGGTAAACTATTTTATATATAAAAAAAGGCGAGGAGAAAATCTATGCCAACACTGGAAGAGATCAAAAACAAACGGCTCAATCTAAACCGCTTTACGACCTATAATTTTATAGAACTCAGCGTATTGGAGAAAGACCGGGCCGAGTGCCGCCTGACGCTGCGGCCAGAGAGTACAAATCCCATTGGAATGCTCCATGGCGGCGCGCTGTATACCATGGCGGACAGCTCCGCCGGCTCCGCCGCTCACTCTGACGGACGGATTTACGTGACCCAGAACAGCTCCATGAATTATCTGTCCAATATTAAAGAGGGAACTGCGGTCGCCGTCGGGACCGTGGTGCACCGGGGGAAGACAACCTGCCTTGTCAACGTGGATATCACCGCCGAGGCAACCGGCAAGCTGCTGGCCACCGGCAGCTTCACCTTTTTTTGCATCGGTACGGAGTGATCGGTACAAACAAACGATTCAGCGCCCGCGGACATTGATTGTCCGCGGGCGCATTTTCCGGCACGACTTCCAAGAGTGCGCGAATATTTGTCCCGATTGCATTCAGCGCCTTGATTGAGGAAAGTCGCTATGATAAACTGAAAAAGCATGAAAGCCACACTGCCTTGCAAAACAGGTGTAAAAAATATAGAATGTTTTTACGAGTGTATTTTACCTTCAAAGGAGGCCGCCGCCTTGAAAAAAGAACAAAAAAGTCTGGGGCTGTACATTCACATCCCTTTTTGTGCAAAAAAATGCGACTACTGTGATTTTTACTCTCTGTCCGGCGCGGAGAGTCGGATGGACGCTTACGTACAGGCATTGGAGACGCAAATAGTTGAGATTGCCCCCCGCGCGGACCGCCATGTGGTGGACAGCGTGTATTTTGGCGGCGGTACGCCGACACTGCTTGGCAGCAAGCGGCTGGTGCGCCTCTTGAAGGCCATTCAAAAAAAATATCACGTCGCAAAGGACGCAGAAATCACGCTGGAGGCCAACCCGGAGTCCGCCGGGGACTTTAAAGAGCTGCGCGCCCTACGCAGGGCAGGATTCAACCGGCTGAGTCTGGGGATGCAGTCCGCGGACGACGACGAACTGCGCGCCATTGGCCGTATCCACACCGCCGCCCAGGTGAAAACGGCGGTAGAGGCCGCCCGGAAGGCCAAACTTTCAAATCTGTCTCTGGACCTGATTTACGGCCTTCCGGGGCAATCTATGGAATCCTGGCAAAAAAACCTGACCGCCGCCGTGGACCTGGCCCCGCAGCACCTGTCCTGTTACGGGCTGAAGGTAGAGGATGGGACGCCGCTCTTTCAGCGGCGGGACAGCGAGCGGTTTCCGGACGACGAGGCGCAGGCTGAGATGTACCTCTGGACCGTGGATTACCTCCGCCGTCACGGCTTTTTTCAGTATGAGATCTCCAATTTCGCCCGGACCGGCTTTGAGTCCCGGCACAATCTCAAATACTGGACGCTGGGGGAATACGCGGGCTTCGGGCCCGGCGCCCACTCGGACTTCGGCAGCGTGCGCTACGCCTATGAAAAGAATCTGGAGGGTTACATTGAGGGGGTAAAGGCCGGCGGACCGCTTCTTTCGGAAAACGAGCGCATTCCGCCGCTGGACCGGGATACGGAGTGGCTTATGCTGGGCCTGCGCACCGTTTGGGGCTTGGACCCGAAGGTGTTTGAAAACCGTTTTCGCCGCCGGTTCGACTGCTTCCTGCCCTTTTTGGAGGAGTGCCGTCAGGCGGGCTACGCCGTGGAAGAGGACGGTCGGTGGCATCTGACGCCGAAGGGCTTTCTCGTCTCCAATCAGATCATCGGCGGAATGCTGGACGCTCTTGGCGCGGACAAAAAGCGCCGGGAGGAGGCCCGGGCCAGAGGAGATTTCCGCGTGGACCTGGGATAAGGACGGCAAACTAAAAGTGTATCATTATTTAGACAACGGGGAGGAATTTTATGCGGAAGCTCTGCTTTTTCCGGAAGCTCGGACCCATCGGTACACTGACCCTGCTTCAAGTGATCGGGCTGGCAGAATCGATTTTACCCACGCTGGCCCGGGGCGAAGGGGCAGACGCCCCTCTGGAAGCACTACTTTTCCAGTTTTGGGTGATCGTCTTCAATATCTGCTTTTTTTTGGTTCGCCGATATATCTTCGCAGACGGCACCAGGGCCATGGGGAAAGCGCCCGCTCTTCGTCCGGGATGCCGGAAATGGTTTGTGGGCTTTTCTGTTTTGCAGTTCGCGTTCAGCATGCTGGTGCTGGGCTGGCTGGCAGTGCTGGGTCGATTTGGCTGGCTGGCAGTACAGGCCGTTTTGACCCTTGTAAAGCTCCAGCTGGTTCTGCGGGGGAACCGTTTGTTTCGCGACTGCGGAGAGCAGAGCGGCTCTTAAATTGTGCAAGCCCGCCCCCGGCCAATGGCCGGGGG
>JAEWYA010000182.1 GCA_023395775.1 Bacillota bacterium | reverse complement strand
CTCTTGTGTGGTTCCACTTTCTATCAAAATCCTTGGCACGGAAATTGTTGGGCTTACCGTGGGCGAAATCTTCATAGGCTGGATTTTCTGCAATCACTTTTGCAACTTCTTCGTAATTCATGGTTTGCATCAATGTGCTAACTGCATTGCTTAACATATTATCTGCTTTGACTGCTAAAGCTTCAGGGCTTTCCCAATCCTCCGCAGTTGTAAAATCACAGAGTAATTCTTCAGCACGCTCCGGCATTTCCTCCAGCAGCTTCATGACTCCTGTGGCTGCGAGATTTTCCATACTGTCACGCATAGCAATCAGAGGATTGTCTTTTCCATAGTAAGCCGGGTTAGACTTCAGCCCCATGTCACGAGAAAGCACATCCCATTTTTCGCCCATAAGACCTTTGATGTATTCTAAAGTTTCCACATCATCTGCATCCATTTTATCGTAATCAATATCTCGATAGGTTGCCGTGCTAAAATCATTTTCATAAAAGAATTCACGCAATTCTTCTATTGTTGGCACTCTATCAAGGTCAAGCAAGTTTTTAGCCATAGCACACCTCCGATTTATATTATTGATAAACTAAATATATCAAAACATTAGCAAAAAGGAAAGATAGAACAACAGGCAAGGATGAACTGCTTAACCATCCTTGCCGGTTGTTCTGCGTAATATCTAACTATGAATGTTACTTCTCCGGCACCTTTAGTACCTCGCCCGGATGGATGAGAGAAAATCTGCTCTTGTCGTTGAGCATCTCCAGCTCCTTCATGGTGCAGCCGTGCTTGTAGGCAATCAGCCAGAAGCTGTCGCCCTTTTGCACAGTGTAGGTGCCGTACTTACGGTTTTTCGGAACATCTGCGGTCACGCCGTACTGGTCGAAGGTGTAGGTCGTGCCGCCAATGTTCTTTGTGCCGGTGACGGCTTTGCCGTTTTCGTAGTACATCCAGCTGCCACTGTCGTTCATGGCCCAGCCCTCGGCGGTGTCGGTGCTGATGGCAAGCTCTACAAAGCGTTTCAGCACTGCACTGACCTCTGCTCTGGAAGCCGTGCCCTGCGGGTCAAAAATGTTGCCGTTCTTGCCGCTGATGATCCCCGTCATCTGTACGGTTTTCACCGCATCCTTTGCCCATGTGCTGATTTTTGCGTGATCGGCAAAGGTGTTTTCTGCGTGAACCTTGGGCAGCTCAAAACCGATGACCTTTGCATAATTGGCGATCATCACCGCCATCTGCTCACGAGTGATCGACCGAACCGGGGCAAACAAGCCGCCACCGATGCCGTTTACGATGCCATTTTTGCTTGCCCATTCCACATAGGTCATATAGTAGGCATCGGCTTTTACATCGCTGAAGCTGCTCTTGGTATAGGCTTTGGTATCAACCTCTGCCAGTCTGCCAAGAGCGGTGACAAACATCCCTCTGGTCATGGCGTTGTTAGGGGCAAATTTGCCATCGCCAATGCCAGCCAAAATCCCACGAGCTACCACAAATTCAATACTGTCTTTTGCCCAATGGTTTGTGATGTCCGTAAAGTTTACAGTTACCGTCTTGTAGCCGATCGCAAACTTAGAGAAGTGATTGGTCACAAAGCGGAGTGTTTGGGTTATAGGATCATAGGCCGAGTTTGGCATCTCTGTGATCTTACCCGTACTGTCAATGTAGTAAGCGATGACATTGGCGGCATTTTCGTTTGCGCCCAAGGTGTATGGGATAGAGATCGAAACCTTGCCTGCGCCAAAATCGGTTACCTTTGTGCCATTTTTACCTGTGATTGAGAAGTCATATACAGGTCTGTCGCCGACAATTTTCTGTGCCTCAGCAGAGAGGGTGCTGTTATCCACCTTTTTCGCTGACACAGAAATATCTGCTCCAAGCTGCTTTTGGATTTCCTTTAAGGTGTCCAGATTGAGGCTGATGTGGGCAATTTCGCTGTTGATGCGAACCTCTCTTGCGCCTGCTTTGACCAGTGCGTCAACACTTTCCTTTGGCAGGCTTGTGTTGATATTTTCCGTCTGGGTGTTTTTGGTATCTACTTTTATTTCCACTGTAATGCCATTGGCGGTTGTGCCATTTTTCTTGGCTTCTGTCTGTGCTTTGCTGATGGCATCATTGACCACATTGCTGCCGATGGCAGCGTTTAGGGTATCGCCGGAAACGGTCGGCTTCACCGTGATTGTAGCCTGGGTAGGCGGATTTGGATTTTCCGTGGTGGACGGCGGTGTAGTGACTGTGGTGTCGCTGTCACCGCCTGTGGAGCCTCCGCCACCTCCGCCACCGCTACCGCCGGAGCTTCCGCCGCTTTGCACGGTGACGGCAACCTGATCGCTATAGAGCTGAGCTGTTTTATTTCCACTGGCATCAGGATTGGTATTCGTCACGATACACTGATAATACATGGTGCCGACAGTTGCTGTGGAGGGCGTGAAGGTTGCCGTATCAGAAACTTCACTACCACCCAGCTCCGAATTGCTGCTGCCCATCCACCGATAGGACAGCATGCCGCCGTCGCTGACGGTTGCCTCCACGCTTAGGGTTACGCTCTGCCCCACATTTACCGTTGCGCCCTGGGGCTGGCGGGTGATGATGGGTGTTTCCGCATCGTCTGCGGCAGGAGTGCCACCCTTGGCAAAGTGTGTGCCGTCCCAGATGTAATCCCCCGCTGTGAGCGTTTCGTCGGTAGCCGGGCCGTTTTCCGCCTCAACGGTGACAGAGCCGCCGTATTTGTAAATGCAGCCCCGGTCGCTGAAGGCATTGCCTGCGCCAGTTAGCTTTGCCCCGACAGCAAGGGTCAGCTTGCCGTAGTTGGCACCGATGAGCAGGCGGCTATCGTAGATGTATAGTCCGCCGCCGCCTGCGTTTGCCACGGTGACGGTAGAGCCGTCAACGATCAGCTTGTCGCCGTCACCGAATGCCAGCCCTTCCCCAGAAACGTTTTGTAGCAGGAGAGTGCTGCTTTTCAGGTTGAGGACACCCTCCTGCAAATAGTAGTCGATCTCAATGCCGCAGCCGGTGGAGTTGGTCACAGTCACTGCACTGTTCTCCACGGTGATCTTCTGGGCTTCCAAACCGGTGCCGGCGGTGTTTTGCAGGATGAGCGTGCTGTCCGTGATGGATGCGGTCTTGACCGAAAGACCGCAGGCCATGTTGTTCCCGCCGCTTTCCACTGTCACAGCACAACCGCTTACGGACAGATCGCCGCCGCTGATCCCATTGCTGTTGTTACCGGTATTCTGCACCGTCAGGCTGCCTCCGTTGAGGGAAATGCGGTCATTCCGCTCGTCGGAGCTGCCGCCTATGGCGAAGCTATACGCCCCGCTGTTGGCAAGAAGGATGCTGCCGCCGTTGCTTTCCAGTACACCGGGTGTGTGGAGCAGAGTAGTGTTGTCAGGTGCAAACACACTGTTGCCAAGTTCGACACCAACGGAATCATCTCCGCTGTTTTCCACCGCCAGCGTGCTGCCAGCCGCCAGCTTTAGCGTGCCCGTCACGGCAACGCCTGTGCCGCTGCTATTGTTTACCCGAAGTGTGCCGGGGCCGCTGACGGTCAAGGTCTTGCCTTCAGGAATGGTAAGCCTCTGGTTTTCGGTGGAGACGGTCACGCCGTCGGCGATGTTCAGCGTGTGGTCTGCGCCAATCTCGATTCTCGCATCCATTGCGATATCCGCCGTCACGTTGATAGTGGCAGGGGTGGTGGCCTCCAGCGCCGTTTTGAGGTCTGCGGCGGTGGATACAGCGGTGGAGCCGCCGCCCGCAGTACCCGTTGCTGGGAACGCCGCTTGAATTACAACCTTGGTATCGTTATATAAAATTCTGTCAAAAGGCACAATACCGTTCACTGTGAAGCCTTTCAGATCTTCAGCGGTCAGCCCCGCAAAGGTATAGCCGGTTTTGGCATTCAGCACGATTTGCAGCCTGTAAATCGTTTCGGGGGCAAAGTCTGCGCCATTGAATGTACCGCTGGGATCGTACCACTCAATTATGGCCGTATATTGGTCGGTTGCGGGAATGTTCCTCTGGGGCGCATTGCCCGTAGCTGGAGTGACTACGCCCAAAATCGGCGCGGGGGGTATCTGGATATCGTCACTGCCCTCCACGGTCTTGATTTGCACATATTTAAAGTCTGCGCTCCATGTAAAGGCACTGGCGGTGGTAAAGACAGTGCCGTCCGCCGACAAGCTCCATTTGGCGGTATAGGAAGCGGGCAGCTCGCTGGGGGCTTTGTTGAACGCGCTTTTGCTGGTGGACGACGCCGTCACTGTACCCCCGCTGATGCGCAGCGTGCCGAAAACATCTGTGGAAATGCCATCGCCCGTAGCTGTAACGGTTAAGATGCCACTGCCGCTGATGTTAAGGTTGCCTTTGCAATAAACGCCATCTGCGCCATCTGCGGTGACAGAAGAAGCGCCCACAAGCACCAGATTGATGGTTTCGTCATAGCCGCAGTTCAGGATGATACCTTGGCCTTGATATCCATTCAACGTCAAGGTGGCACTGCTGGCCGTCCAAGTCCAGCCTGTGCCGCTTGTGTCAGAAGCAAGGGATATGCCTGAGCGCAGGTCTATGCTCATCGTGCCGGTGACCGTCTTTGCGTAGGGGTTCTCCATCCCGGCGATGTTCACCGTGATGTAGGGCAGAGTGCCCACGTCCAGATTGTCCGCCAGCGCGTAGGCGTCTATATCCCACAGGGGAGCGAAGTCGTAGGTTTCATATTCCGTGTTCTCATAATTCTCGGCGCATTCCCATGTCACGGGGATGGCTGTTGCGCCGCCCTCACCGTCAAGGGTCACGGCCAGCGTGTCCGGCAGACCGATGGCCGCCACGGTGGTCTTTTCGGTCACCGTGATGGTGTCCAGCGGCGCAAAGCCGTCAAAACCCACAAAGCCGGTGATTGTCCGCGCCAGTTCATCCTTTGCGGCCGGCGTGTTCTGATTGCCGCTGTCCTTTGCACATTCCTCACACACAAACTGGCAATCCAGCTTGTAGCACTCCTGCGTGTGCCGGTGGGAGGCGTCGCTGCCGGAGGCAGTTTCTTCACCGCTGTCAGTCACATGGCCGCAGATCAGCTCGTCGGTGTAGCAGTCGCTTGTGTGTTCTTCGTGGTGTTCGCACAGGCTGGATAGGCCGATTGGCAGGTTGCCCTCCGCTGCAAACGCCACAGTAGGCAGCATGGTGATCAACATGCACATGCTCAGCAACAGACTGAAACATCTTGCTCGTACTTTTTTCATCTCATTTCATCTCCCTTCAAATTAGTTGTTTCCTGTCTTTCTTTTCCCCTTGCCAGCATGGAAAAAATCTCCGCCACGGTGAACGAGGGGCCGCCCACCCAATAAAGCCGCTGGCCATCTGTCTGCGGACGGTCAAACAGACGCTGTTCAATGAGCTTGGCAAAGGCAGGCTCATTGATTCTCTCCCCCAGCTCCAGAAAGATGCTGTGGCCGTTGGACAGCTGAATGTCAAAGCAATCGCCATCCAGCGCATCCACCTTGGAGATGGTCGGCAGTGCCGCTTCTCCCTGTCTCCATGTCATACCCCATCGCCTCCTATCAAAATCAAATCATGCTACTGTGTCAGTATCAGTATAAAATATTGAAAAACAAAAAGTGGCGAGAGTGTCAAAAATGACACTCTCGCCACTGGAAAGTTTTTATCATAGACGAATTCCTATTCTTTTTCGAGGCAATAGCCCTCGCCTCGCGACCACTCGATCTGCCAGCCGCTACCCTCAATTTTGCTCCGCAGGCGCTTGATGGTGCTTTTCAGAGCATTGGCATCCCCGGAAAGGGGTTGCTTCCATACCTTTTCATACAGATATTCTCCGTCGATAAACCGCTCCGGATTCTGGACGAAAATCAGCAGCAGGGCAAATTCCTTTTTGGTCAGCAGCAAATCGCTTTCGCCCAAAAGCACCACGCCTGCCGCCACATCCAGTGTTAAATGCCCCTTGGTAATGGTTTCCGGCACCCGCTCCGATCGGCGCAGCAACGCCTCGATGCGGGCAAGGAGAATTTCAAAATCGTAGGGCTTGGTGAGATAATCGTCACCGCCGCTGCGTAGTCCGTGGAGAATATCCTCCTGGGTGGTCAGACCTGTCAGCAGCAGAATGGGGATACCCGCATCGGTGCTTCCCCGAAGCTGACGCATCCAGTGCAGTCCGCTGCCGTCGGGCAGCATAATGTCCAGCACAATGCAGTCCGGGCGGCATGCCGCCAGCTTTTCGTGTGCTTCGGCAAGGTTTACGGCGGTGTCGATGGTATAGCCCTCCCATTCCAGCATCCGCTTGTTGCCCTGCATGATTTTCTCGTTGTCCTCTACCAGTAGAATTCGCTTATCAACCTGCTTCTTTTCAGTCATGCCTCCTCACCTCCAAATTGCCCCTGATAAACCGGGAGGGTAAAGGTAACGGTTGTTCCGCGTCCTTCCTCGCTTTCGATTTGGATTTTGCCGCCGTGGGATTCCACCACAGTTTTGCTGATGTACAGTCCCATGCCGGTGCCGCCCTCGCTGACGCCCCGCTCAAACACATGGGGCAACAGCTTTACGGGAATACCTGTGCCATTGTCGCTGACTGTGACGGAAATCTCTCCGCCGGTTTGAGCGGCTCGCAGGCGAATCTCACCGTTTGTTGTATGGGTAGTGGCATTTTGCAACAGGTTGATGATCACCTGTGAGAGCAGGTCGGTGCTGCCGTACACGACCAGTGCCCTCGGAATCTCGGCGACAAGCTGGTTGTTCTGTTTGGCAAGGAGCAATCGCATCATTTCCGTTGTGTTTCCCAGCAAGGCGGACAAATCGGTTTTTTGTTTTTCAGCACTGTCGGCAATGGCATTTAAGGAAAGCATTCCATCCACCATGCGGGAAAGCCGCATGATTTCCGCCTGCGCATCCTGCAAAAGCCCCTGTGCCTCGGCATCCTCTGTTATGCTGTCCATCCGTTTCAAAAGCCCCATCACAGTTTGCACATTGACTGAAATGACTGTCAGCGGTGTACGCATTTCGTGGGAGGCATTAGCGAGGAACTGGGTCTTGGCTTGATTGACCTGCGCCAGTACAGCGTTTTGCTCGTCCACTTTCCGCTGCTGCGCCCGATAGAGGCGAACTTGGGCATACATGGTTGCACCCAGAGAGATGCCTACCACCAGTAAATCCATCAGATTGCTGACGAGAAAGCCCTTTTCATCCGGAAACATGGTGACGCTACCGGGGTTTTGATAGGCAAACAGATACATTCCGGCGTAAAGCAAAAGCTCCAGTGCGGTCACGGCGATGGCAGCTTTTCCCTCCAGCAGAAAGATGGTAAACACCGGTGCAAAAATCAGGAAGGTTGGTATTCCGCCGTGATAGCCGCCCATGTTGAAAAACAAATAGGGAAACAGCACAAAAAAGGACACCAGAATAAAAATCAGGCGGCATGGCATGGCTCGCCCCGGCTTCTTCGCCTGAAACAGGAGTGTCACACAAAAGGCGGCTGCCGCCACATCTACCAGTACGCCCACAACACCAATCCCGGCAAGGGCGTTGACGCAGGCGATCACCGTGCAAAAACAGGCGCTGATGAGGACCATGACATTAAAAATGCGAATACGCAAATCAAGATTATGGTCAAAATAGCTATGAAAGAATTTAAATAATTTGTTTTTCATAGACACCACCCTTGGTTAATAGCAGTTTGACGATACAAGGTAATTATATCGCAAATAGTTTCAAACGTCTACTTGCTGATCTAATTGGAAAACTACATAAAAACAACAACCGGCACAGGATTTTATCCTGTGCCGGTTGTTGTTTCCGTACCCTGTTTGCCGTGGGGTCACATCATATCCCTATGAACGAGACTCCTTGATTTCAGAGGTTTTTGCATGAAATAGTTCGTATTTTATATACGCCAGCTACCAGTTTCGAGAACTCTCAAAACTGGCGTTTTCTTTGCTTATTGCGGCGCAGAATTTGAAGCTGGCAGTGTTTGCATGAGGGCAAAGAAATGTTCGGGCTTGCCGGTGGTGAAGTAGGCATACCAGGCTTCCAGCGTGTCGGCCTGAAAAACGTCCAAGCGCTCGATGATCTGCTTGGCCCACAGCAGACCGCCGGTGGAGCCTGCTGTAATCAGGTTGTGATCCGCCACAGACGGCTGGTCTATATAAAAGCTTTGCCCTTTATAATCGTGCGCGAACATCTCAAGAAATCCCGGCCCATTACTGGTATGCGGACGGTTATCCAACAAGCCACAGCCTGCAAGCGCGGCTGTAGCTCCACAGATTGCACCTACCGTAGCGCCCACCGAGAAAAATTCGCTTGCTTTATTGAGGATCGCGCCATGCTTTGGGTCGTTCCATGTATTGGCCCCCGGCAACAACAGCACGCTGGTATCGCTCACAGCAATCTCATCAATCAGGCAATCGGGCACCACCGTCAGCCCACCCATCGTATGGATCGGCGCTTTGGAAACACTGACCGTTTTCAGCGAGATTTGCGGTGCGTCCTTTTTGAAAAAACGACCGGAATGTAGCTCCGAAGTAACATACCCCAGTTCCCAGTCGGCCAAAGTGTCAAGAACGTAAACATAGACTGTAAACATAAATTTCCTCCGTTTTCATTGCGTTTCTGATGGACTTATTGTACTATGTAATTGTTGTCAACAGCGTGGCAACAATCTGCAATGAAAAATAGAAATTTTGAAGGGCGGCCGTCTGATGAAGGTGGATAGGCTTGTGAGCATTATTATGCTGCTCCTTGAAAAAGAGCGGGTCGGCGCACAGGAACTGGCAGAAATGTTTGAAGTCTCTCCCCGCACCATCTACCGCGACATCGACGCGATCAATATGGCGGGGATTCCTGTTCGCTCCACATCGGGAGTGGGCGGCGGCTTTGAGATCATGCAGCAATACAAGCTTGATAAAAACGTCTTTTCCTCTTCCGACCTTTCCGCCATCCTGATGGGGCTTTCCAATCTTTCGGGTGTAATGCGCGGGGATGAGTTGGTAAGCGCGCTGGCGAAGGTGAAAAGCTTTATTCCCGCCGACAGAGCAAAAGACATTGAAGTAAAAGCAAATCAAATATGTATAGATTTAAGCCCGTGGATGGGTAACAGGAACATACAACCATATTTTGAGATGATCAAAACAGCTTTGCAGGAGAGCAGGCTGCTTTCGTTTGAATATATAGCCCACCACGGAAATAAGACCACACGAACAGTTGAACCATATCAGCTTGTATTGAAAAGTAGCCATTGGTATTTGCAGGGGTATTGCCATAAAAGAAATGATTTTCGCTTATTCAGACTATCTCGCATATCAAACCTAAAAATACAAGAGGAAACTTTTGAACCACGAGATTATCAAAAACCAATTTTAGACTCTGCGGGCATTTTGAAAACGATGCAGACAAGAATCAAAATCCGCATTCACAAGTCCGTCATGGACAGGATGCTCGATTATTGTGCTTATGAAGACTTCTCGCCCGACGGTGATAAGCATTACATTGTGGACTTTCCCTTCATTGAAAATGAATATTACTATGATATTCTTCTGAGTTTTGGGGATAAATGCGAATGCCTGGAGCCGCACATCCGCAAGGAGATGAAGCACAAAATACAGGAGATCGCCGCCCTATACGCTTAAACGATTCCTCCCTGACACAACTCCGCAAGGAAAGTCATGAGACTGCCGGCGAACTGCGATAGAATGACAGCATACGGAAGGAGGCTGAAGAATGGATTGGATCACGGGAATTCAGCGGGCGCTGGACTATACCGAGGCACACCTCACAGGTGAGGTGGACTATGAAAAGGCGGCGAGAGAGGCCTGCTCGTCGGCATTTCATTTCCAGCGGATGTTTACCATGCTCTGCGGTTTCACGCTGGGGGACTACATCCGGATGCGCCGTCTTGCTTTGGCTGCCGAGGACCTGATGCAAACCCGCGACAAGGTCATCGACATCGCGTACCGGTATGGCTATGACACCCCTGAGAGCTTTTCCCGCGCATTTACCCGGTTTCACGGCGTCACGCCCACCCAGGCGCGACACGGCGAAACAGTCAAATCCTTCTCCCGGCTCTCCGTAAAACTAATTTTATCGGGAGGCAGTACCATGGATTACAGGATTGAAAAGAAAGACGCGCTCAAAATCATCTGCAAAAAGATTCAGGTGAACAAGCCCCAGGGCGACACCGCCACGGCGGACATCTCCGCGTTCTGGAACAAGTGCAGCACGGACGGTACAATGGAGCAGATTTGCAAATACGGCAAGTTTGACAGTCTGCACGGTGTTCTGGGCATTTGCTTTTCCGACGAGCTGGCGGGTTCCGGTTTCCCCTACGGCATCGGCGCGGAGTATAACGGAGCGCCCCTGAACGGCGAAGGACTGGACGTCATCGACATTCCGGCTTACACCTACGCGGTGTTCACCTGCCGCGGCAATATGCCAGACTCGTTCAAGGACACCTATAAGAAGATCTGTACGGAGTTCTTCCCCCAGAGCAACTATGAGTACGGACAGGGCGTGGAGCTGGAGGTCTACCCCTCGGCGGACGTACAGGACCCGAACTATACCTGTGAGATCTGGGTCGCGGTGAAAGAGAAGTAAAAAAGAGAAGGAATCAACGGGGCAAAATGACCCGTTGATTCCTTCTATGTCACGCTCAAAAAATTGGGCTAAAGTATGTCGCGTTAGGTAGGCCGATGCATATTCTTCCTATATTGTCCTCGCCTCCTTTTGCAACAAGGACAATACAGAAAAGAGAAAATAGCTACTGCAAAGAGCCTTTATTTCAGAAATAAAACGTGGTATGATGAGAAAAAAGTGCGAGGGGATATTGTCATCAAAAATTTTGCCAATGGAATCACCTCCACACGGTTTCTGTTTGCATTCGGCATAGTGGTGGCCGCTCCGTTCTCTACGGTTTTTTGGACCTGCTATCTCGGCGGCGGAATCAGCGATCTGCTGGATGGAGCGCTGGCCTGCAGGTTGAAAACGCAAAGCGCCGCCGGAGCGAAGTTGGACAGTGCAGCGGATCTGGTTTTCGCTGCGGCGATTGCTGCTTTCACCGTGCGGTATATTCAATTCTCCGTATGGCTGTGGGCCTGTGCAGGCGGTATTGCGGCTTTGCGGCTTGCGGGCTACGGCGTTGGGTTTGTGAAATACCACACCTTTTCCGCCCTACATACTTACGCCAACAAGGCCACGGGCGCGCTGATCTTCGTGTTCCCGGTCTTATACGCGACGTTGGGACTGACAGTCGCGGCTATCATCCTGTGCGCCGCGGCGCTGTTTTCATCGATCGAGGAACTCATAATCACTGTAAGCGCCCCCACGCTGAACCGTGACTGTCGGGGCATCTTCTTATAATAAACCATCTATTGGGAGGGCAGGAATATGGCCGATCATGAAGAGCTGTTTGCGCGTCTGATCGATAAGGACGCCAAGTCTGCCTGCGCCTACGCGGATAAGCTTGCGGCGGAGAGCCGGGAGAGCGACCACTTTTATCCGTACCTAGACGACTTCGCCGCGCTGCTGCACCATAAAAATTCGCTGGTGCGGAACCGGGCGATCTCCATTCTTGCCGCCAACGCCCGCTGGGACAGCGAGAACCGCTATGACGCCCTGATAGACGAGTTTCTTTCCCATGTCACAGACGAAAAACCCATCACGGCCCGGCAGTGTATTCAGGCGCTGCCGGAGATCGGGTTGGTGAAGCCAAACCTGATTCCCCAAATTCGAGCGGCATTGGAAAATGCCGACCTCACCGGCTATCGGGATAGTATGCAGCCGCTGATTTTGAAGGACATCGTGAGCGCTTTGCAGAAGATAGCGGAACAGGAGAAGAAGATTTAGTCGATGGGAGTGTGAGATTATGGAGATTCGAGAGCTTGCGAAAGAGGAGTACAGCGCGGCGCTGGATTTGGCGTGGGAAGTCTTTGGGGTGTTTGAAGCGCCGGACTACGCCCCGCAGGGCGCCCAGGCATTCTATGCCTCCATCCATGACCCGGACTTCCTTGCCCAGCTCCGCATCTACGGCGCGTTTGATGGCGACGCGCTCATCGGCATTCTGGCCACCCGCAGCGGCGGCACGCATATCGCGCTGTTCTTTGTGCCCGGCGCGTACCACCGGCAGGGCGTGGGAAAACAGCTGTTTTTCCGTGCCTGTCGGGAGAATCCCACAGGGCAGATGACGGTGAATTCCTCGCCCTATGCGGTGGAGGTTTACCGGCGTCTGGGCTTTTGCGAGACAGATGCGGAGCAGACGACGGACGGCATCCGCTATACGCCCATGCTCTGCGTGACCCGGCGTTCGGACTGCCCTTGCAAACGCACGCGCTGCGAGCGGCATGGCGATTGCGTTGCCTGTCGGGAACATCATAAGCAGGATAAGAAGAATCCGGTCTACTGCCGACGGCCCACGAGAGAGGAAAAGCGGCAGCGCCGCAGACTGGACTCCGAATAAAAACACAATCGGGGAACAGAGCGGATAAAAGGCAGTCGGGATCTGAAATTGAGATTATTGATATAGAACGAAGGAATGCAGAATGAAAAAAGCAACCGTTATTGCAAGGTTCCATAGTTCAATAGAAACTGTTTGGAATATAGTTACGGATAACTCAGCCTTTGGCTGGCGCAGTGATATAGTTAAAATAGAAGTATCTGACGATGGTAATCGTTTTACTGAATCTACAAAAGACGGATTTGAAACTGAATTTACGATTGTACTCAAAAAACCCTATGAACGCTATGAATTTGATATGAAAAACAGGAATATGGATGGTCATTGGATTGGGCTTTTTTCAAAAGACGGCTCTGGTACAAAAATCGAATTTACTGAAGAGGTTGAAGCCGCTAATCCCGTTATGAATTTATTTGTAAAGGCGTATCTTAAAAAGCAGCAAGTAACTTATATTATGGATTTGAGAAAAGCAATGGGTGAATAAGGCGCGCATAACTCGTGGGTTACTGATTTCCCGTTTGATATTGGAACGCAGGCATGCGCGCTGCGTTTTCGTATTTTGTTCCGACAAGGAGGCCCCTATGGAGTACATTCTACTGACCCCGGAAAATCTGGAGCGGGAGCATATCTGCTGCGCCATCTCCAACAACAAGGACCCACAGGTGGCCGCCAAAAAGGCGTGGCTGCGGGACAGATTGGACGAAGGGCTGGTCTTTCTCAAGGCGGCGGAGCGCGGCAAGTGCTTCATCGAGTACATCCCTGCGGAGTATGCGTGGGTTCCCATCGAGGCGGCGGGGTATCTTTACATCGACTGCTTTTGGGTGTCCGGCGCGTTCAAGGGCCACGGCTACGCAAACGACCTGATGGAGCGCTGCATCGCCGACGGGAAAGCGCAGGGGAGGTGCGGCCTTTGCGTGATTTCCTCGCCGAAAAAGCAGCCGTTTTTGTCCGACCCCAAGTATCTGACCTACAAAGGCTTCCAAATTGCGGATACGGCGGAGCCATTCTTCACGCTTTTGTATCTACCTTTTGACAAAGATTCGCCAGCCCCCAAGTTCAAACTCTGCGCCAAAACGCCGCATATTGACGAGAGTGGTTTTGCCCTCTACTACACCGCGGGCTGTCCCTATACGGCGAAATATGTGCCGCTCATTGAGCAGACGGCGAAGGACGCGGGCATCGCGTTCAAAAGTATTCTGCTGGATAGCCAAGAACGGGCCCAAAACGCGCCCACCGCGTGGACAAACTATGCGCTATTTTATAACGGAAATTACGTCACCAACGAGATTTTGTCGGAGAAGAAATTCCGCGCACTGGCGGCGGAAAAATGAAGAACAGAAAAGAGGTCAGTTTGATATGGCAAATGAATGGGAGCGCTTTAACCAGATGTTTTTCAAGATGCTGGAGTGCGGCATCGAAAAGCTGCCTCAGAGCGAACGGGAGGAGCTGTACCGCCCCTGCGCCGTGGGCTGTGTGCAGAATTATGTCCTGAAAGAGCAGCAGCGGCAGTTTGACGAGTGCGGCGGCGATCTGGATTTGCAGTACGAGAAATACGGGCGATCGGAGTTCTTCTTCGCGGACATTATCGAGCGCGGCCATGTCTACGAGATCGGCTATCCGCGCTGCCTCT
The DNA here is from genome assembly GCA_023395775.1 of Bacillota bacterium. Classification (GTDB taxonomy): domain Bacteria; phylum Bacillota; class Clostridia; order Oscillospirales; family Oscillospiraceae; genus Oscillibacter. Next base: position 2,242 of record JAEWYA010000182.1, on the reverse strand, counting down.
GCCCGGTGGTGGAAGAGGGGCTTGCGTCTGCGCCGGTACACTGCGAGTGTTCTCGGCAGAGCATCCTTTATGTGCTCAATACACTGCTGCCGGAGAAGAAAATCCAGGTGGAGACGATGCACACGGTCCTCTCCGGGGCGCAGGAGTGCCGCTTCCGTGTGATCGTGGAATAAGGAGATTGGGCGGTTTGGCAGTAAGACAGGTGAGGTATTAAATGGAAAATTTGAATGCTGATTTTATCAATTTAGCCCCGGAAAACCTCAATACGGAGCATCTTTGCTGTATCATCCGCAGTAAAAAGCCCCATCCCGGCGTGGAGGCAAAGCGGCAGTGGCTGTCGGAGCGACTCCAAGAAGGTCATGTCTTTCGCAAACTGAATGTCAAGGGCTGCGTGTTCATCGAATATGCGCCGCTGGAGGCCGCGTGGGTGCCGATTGTCGGCGAGAATTTTTTATATATCTATTGCCTGTGGGCAGCCGCCCCATACAAGTGCAAGGGCTACGGACGGGCGCTGATGGAGTATTGCATCGCGGACGCCAAAGCCAAGGGCAAGTCCGGCATCTGTATGCTGGGCGCGCAAAAGCAAAAGGCCTGGCTCACCGACCAGAGCTTTGCAAAGAAATTCGGCTTCCAAGTGGTGGATTCCACCGACAGCGGCTACGAGTTGCTCACACTATCTTTTGACGGCACGGCGCCGTGGTTTACCGATCGTGCCAGAGCGTCCAAAATTGAGAACCAGGAGCTGACCATTTACTACGACCTGCAATGTCCCTATGTGGGGCAAAGCGTCGAGACAGTCCAACAGTATTACAGTGAACGTACGGTGCCGCTGACCCTTATCCCGGTCGATACGCTGGAACAGGCAAAGAACCTGCCGTGCGTGTTCAATAACTGGGCGGTATTTTACAGGGGCGCGTTCCAGACGGTGAATCTGCTGCTGGACGTGGAGAACTTAAAGCGGATTCTGAAAAAGGAGTAACTCTATGATGAACGCGATTGTATATACCTCCAGCACCGGTTTCACCGCACAGTATGCCAAGCTGCTGGGCGGGAAGCTGAATCTGCCGGTCTATTCTCTGGACGCGGCAAAAGGGGAGCTTGATGTCGGGGCGGAGATCCTCTATCTCGGCTGGCTGATGGCCGGTCAGGTCAAGGGCTATAAGCGGGCGGCAAAGCTTTACAAAATTTCCGCCGTCTGCGGCGTGGGCATGGGAGCCGGCGGCTCGCAGATCGAGGAAGTCCGCAAAGGCAACGCCATTCCGGAGGACATTCCGCTGTTCACCCTACAAGGCGGCTTTGAACTGGGCAAGCTCCACGGTATTAACAAATTCATGATGAGCACCATGAAGCGCACCGTGGGCAAAAAGCTGGCCGCAAAGCCGGACAAAACCGCAGAGGAACAGGATATGCTGGATTTGCTTCTCCACGGCGGCAGCCGGGTCAGCGAGGAGAACCTGCGTCCGGTCTTGGAGTGGTGTGGGAAATGACAGGGCGCATTTTCCAGGTTGGCACTTGGTGGCGAAAACCTTTGCAAGGCGCTTTTCGTTTCGCCTATTGTGGATATGGAGCGGCCCATCGCAATTTTGTGCGCCGGGTGAGACAATATGACGAGCCGCCAAACTGTGGAGGGGTTTGTGACCGTCCGCGACGCCGCGCTGACCGTCATGGAAAACGGTGAGCATTGGTTTCACTCGCCGGAGTAACTGGCTGTGCTGAGAGCGTGGGAACAGGAGAATATCTAAAGCATTCAATCTTTTCCGGTGAGGAGCTGTTTGCGGAAACAGGTGTAGGCGGCTCAATCGGCAATGGAAGTGCATTGCGCAGCCAAACTTCTTCCGGGCAGGAACATTATTAGCGCGTTTTCGCTACCTGCGCAATGGAAAAGCAAATTTCGGAAATCAGGGATTCCCCAAACTTTTTAACACATTAAGTACTCCCCGGGGCTTACCCACTTTGGTAGGCTCCGGGGATGCTTTGCTTTTTGGACAGACCCAGTAGGCCATCAATTTAAGTTTGTATGATACTTAACTGCGTCTACTTTTATATTACTATACTCCGCGCTATCAAAATGGTATAAATTCGCATATTGTCGGCCTTTTCCCCTTACATCAAACGCTGGAGAAGTCAAGAACAGTGCAGAATGTGAACACCCAAAATCTGCAGATTATGCGGCTAGGCCTCTGGCGGCCTGACGATACATGGCCGGCGGCAGACCGCCGGGGTTAGTAGTGTAGATTCGCTG